>JAYUQN010000932.1:0-2715 GCA_043756725.1 Saprospiraceae bacterium | reverse complement strand
AGTGCCAGAATAATCATAGCGGCGCATATCTGTCCACGCTTCTGCATGTAAGAAAAGAGCTTTCCATTTTTCAACCATGATATGACTCAATTTTAAATTGGTTGCACCCACAGCCACTTGCGGTGCTGCGAGATAGCGGATACGTCCTGTATCAGGCACACCTAATTTTTTCATATTGGCATCAATGCCATCCAAATAGGCTTTGTATGCCTCGGCTGTTGTACCAGTTGAAGTAGCAGTGCCGCCATTTGCTAAAAACCGGGCTTCCGCTTCGATAAATTTTTGCTCTGCAAAAGTCATCATGACAATGGGTGCCGTTTGCGTCGAATAGTAGCTCGTTACCAACAAATCAAGTACACCACGGCTTTCTTCTCTCGTTTCACGCCAAAAGATGTGACAACCACGGCATCGAGCTGCTTAGAATCTTCGCTTAAAGCGACATCTACCGTAGAGGCATTGCCAATATCTATATCTTTATTTAAAAATCCGACATAACTGAACGTTAATGTCGTAGCTGTATTTGGAACAGACAAAGTATAATTACCATCAATATCGGTAATAGTGCCTTTAGTTGTCCCTTTCAAAACGACGTTGACACCCGGAAGTGCCACACCGTCTGATTGACCGGTCACCTTGCCAGAGATTGTTTTTTGCGTCCAAGCGGTTGCAACAAACAAAACCCAACAAAATACCGTCAAGGTAAGAGTTGATAGTTTTTTCATCTTAAAGAACTTTTTGGTTTAAATTGAATTTACATGGTTGTTAATGACAATGAATAAAAAATCTCGTACTTGAAAAATATTCGATAAATGCGTATAGTGTTAAACGATTGGTAAATAAACAGTGCTGCCATTACCCTGTTTATATTGAAATTTTATAAGTTCAAATTCAAGAATGATACAATTATGACTTTGGATTTTCAACAATCTAAATGTTTTATCAAAGGTAAAAAATTTATAATGAAAGTTAAAGGCAAAACTGGACAAATTTTACTCTGATTTTCACCTACATAGCCGTATCACGGACTTTAGTCCGTAAACGTTTAAAAGCTATAAATAGAGTAAGTAAATGATATTTTTAAATAAAAATATCGCTATTTATTAGGCGTTTATGGACTGAAGTCCGTGGTACGGCTAAGTACGAGTTACGATAAATTAATGTTATTTCGGAATGGTAAAAAAGAAAGTTGTGCCTTTCCCCAATTCCGATTCAATCCAAATTTTACCATTCAATTGCGAGACAATTTTGTGGCAAATAGCCAGACCGATACCTGTGCCTTCATATTTATTGCGCTTATGAAGACGTTGAAAAATGATGAAAATACGGTCTTTATGTACTTGGGCTATACCAATGCCGTTATCTTGTACGCTAAAAAGCCAATCTTGAGGACGTTCTTCTGCATTTATCAAAATAATGGGTCGGCTCTCTTCTTGTCGAAATTTAATAGCATTGCTTATCAAATTTTGAAAAAGTTGGACTAAAAAAGAAGAAATAGCTTTCACATTGGGCAGGGCACCACACAGTATATTGGCATCTGTTTCTTCAATTTTTACAGTCAAATTAGTTCTGGCAATATTAACCACATCTCTGACTTCAACAGGTTCAAGTTCTAAATCAATTTTCCCAATTGTGGCGTATTGTAAAAGCGCATCGAGCAAGCTGTGCATCCGTGAAACGCCTTCGTTGATAAATTGGAAATAGGTTTTTGACTCTTCAGCTAATTTTGTCGCATATTTTTGCTCAATAATTTGCGTAAAACTACCTATCATGCGCAAAGGTTCTTTCAAATCATGGGATGAAATGTACGCAAATTGTTGAAGCTCTGCATTGGCTTGGCGTAACTGCTCGTTTTGTTTTTCAATTTGGCTATTGCGCTCTAAAAGCAAGGCTTGAAAGCGGTTTTCTTTAGTCAACTCTTCAATTTTAAGCTGTTTTTCACCCAACGCATAGCGAATTTCAAAATCTAAAATGTGCATATTGCGCTGCATTTTCAGATAATCATTTTGCTTTTGAGAATAGACCATTTGACTTCGCAAGGCGCGCTCATAATTTTTTTCTTTTTTAAAAATTTCAGACAGCAATTTGAATCCCCGCAATTCAGAAGCATCATCTTTAAAACGACGGGCTGTTGCAATGCCGCGCAAAGCCTTGTTATACCCCCCCTCAGTATCGCCAGTTAAAAATTGAATATGGGCGAGGTTCAAAAGGTTGATAGGTCGCCAACTTACCTTGTCAATATTATCAATTAAAGAGGCTGCTTGAAGTGAATTTTCAATAGCCAAACCTATTTTACCCAACTCCAGATAACTGCGACAGATAAGCACACAAGCGCGAGCGGCTAAACTTTTTTTACCCAAACTCAAAGCGGACTCAATCGCATTGTTGAAAAAATCAAGCGATTGCACATATTGTTCGGACGCATAATAGATATTTCCTGTATTGAGTTTGATGGCAATCGCCGTATCGTCTGATAAAATATCCACATAATCGTTCAAAGCCGTGCGATAACGGTCAAGAGCTTCATCATAATTGAAAAGATGAGCGTAAATATTGCCAATATTGATAAGGCAATTGGCAGCCGTATTGCGAATATTTAGTTTTTGACTTTTTTCTAAAGCTTCAACCAGCAAAGGCATAGCTGTTTTATAATCCGATTCTATACTTTTTACAACCGCCAAATTGGCAAGTGCCGACACTTCTTTTTCAGGGTCATTC
>JAYUQN010000931.1:0-2717 GCA_043756725.1 Saprospiraceae bacterium | reverse complement strand
GTGCTGTTAGCCCTTCCCCCAATTTAGGGACATTGGCAGCCGCTTTAGCAAATGGCAATTTGATGGGTGCTACGGATGCAGCCATCCTCTTTAAAGACCCAGCAAACAAGAAAATTGAGTTTTACAATCCTAATCTTCTAACGGGTCCCAGTTTCTTTGAGGTTGATGACCAACTCCACCCTATAAATGGGACATTGGCAGGGGGTATAGGATACGGCATTCTTGGAACAACACCACATGCGGGTGAAACCATGCTATCAACTAACCCAAATTGGCTTGGCATTACAGGATTAAATATTGCCCTTTTGAAAGATGCGAATGGGTATTTATCTTCTTATAACTATGCAAATGGGCTATATCTTAGTACCTATATTTTATGGAATACACTTGCAGGTGTTCCTGTTTATACAGGTGGTGGTACATTAAATAATATAGCACCCGCAAAAGCAAATATTACAGATGTTGATTTAGGTTTAATTTATCACGTTACACCTACTGGTGCTGTTGAAAGATATTTTTTAGTTAATGGTGTTAGAGGATTAGACCTCAATATATTTAATGTTGCAGGTCAAATAGACGGGACATTTGGAAACTCTGCCTTTCCATTACTAACAGGTCCTCTTGATGGTTTATCTATTGCGACAGCTTTGAGTGGTGGTATCAAATCAACTTTCACCCATGCAGGGAACGACTATATTTTTGTGGGTATCGGCAATGGTGCCTTTGCGACCTTTTTTGATGTAACCGCAGGTAAAATATTTTATTATAATTTAGTTTTTGAAACCTTCTTTGCAGATGGCCCTACAAGTTTATCAGGACCTGCACCTACTGCGTCAACAGGAACAGGCGCGCTTACCATTGGTGCAAACTTCTCTGGTCCTCTTACAGCAGCAAAATTGACAAGTGCTGACTTCCTTGGTTTGGGTGGCGGTGCAGATGTATTTCTCTCGTTTATGGATGCGGATAAACAAGTGGAATATTATACTTATTTTCCAGCATTAGGGGGTACTTTTATTCTCGAAACACGTAATTGTTTGCCTTTTTCTTTCAGCAATTGGGATGGTCCTCAAGCAGGTAGAACGATGTCAAGACCTGACGCTGTTTCTGGTGCAGCCGCATCAACTTTGATAGAAGCCACAGATGACCGCTTTACCTACTTAGATGATGATGGCTCTTTATCGCAGTATTTTTATGTAACGGGCACAATAGCTGTAGACCCATGTTGGAGAAGTTTTACAAATGGACCCTTCGCTGGACAGACGATTACAAGCGTGAGAAATAAAATCATAGGTGCTGAAGACGGTTTCATTTTCCTTCTCGATATGGCAACGGGTCAAATTGTTGCTTATGATATATTGACTGGTTCAGTTCCTATTGTTGAGCCATTTACGACATTTTCACTGGGTGGACCTTTGAATAATAAGAGTTTAGCTCTGGCGGTTCAAAATATGGTACCGGGTGTTCAGTTTTTAGGTATTGAGACGGGACTTTTGGTTTTTGCAGCGTGTGATGAGCAAATAAGTGCTGAAAAGTTACTCGTTTCAGCCGTATCTGACCCAAGCAATGCAAGTTTCGCACTTGCCACGTATGAAATAGTGATAAAAAATACAGGTGGTGTGACTTTGACTAATCTGACTTTGGTGGATAATTTAGTAGCAGAAATGGGAGCCTGTTTTGTATCAATAGCAACAGCCCCTTCAATAGCTTCTTCGACAGCTACGACAGCTCCGACTTTAAACGGGGGTTTTAACGGGGGTACCAATCCTAATATATTTAATGGTACAACTGGGTCATTAGCTGCTGGGCAAGTAATCATAGTAAAGTTTACAGCGCGAGTTAATCCAAATTGTGGTAGTTCTATCGTCAATAAAACCACAGCAGGTGGAACGGGAACGGGTGCTCCTGTAATAGATTTAGCCCTACAAGGAGATATTGATGGGGATGGCGATGTAGATGCTGCCGATGCTGCATTTCTTGCTGCTGGCGATTTCAATGGTGATGGCGTTGTAGATGCTGCCGATGCTGCTATTTTGGCTGCAGCGGGTGGTGCGGGTGCTATTCCATTTATGGCGTGTACAAGTATAATAACGGTACCTGGAACAGTAGCAGACTTTACAGTTTGCGAAGACGCACTAACAGGCGGACTGAGTGTGCCAGCAGGTTTTGGTACGCCGGGCAGTTGGTCTTCTGCCATACTTGATGCTGCGGGTAATCCTACGGCTATGGCTGGGGTTATATTCACTACTCCTAACTCACCGACTTCAACTTTTAGGGCAGTCCGTGCAGCTTTCGATGATTTGAATGCCATAGAAAAGGTAAGATTAACGTGGACACCTTTGGCAGGCAGTACGCCCGCTTGTACAATAACAGATTTGGCAGTAGATGTTACTGTTAACCATTTGCCAATTGTGGATGCGGGTAATACAAGGCTTGTTTGTAGTGGTCTAAATTTGACTATTGCTGACTTAGGTGCTTCTATTATAAACAACGTTAGTGGTGTTACAAACGGTGCATGGACAACAAGCGGCGATGGTACATTTGCGCCTAATAATATTTTTAGCACAGCTACTACGTATATACCTGGTCCAAATGACAAAGCAAACGGAACACCTGTGACATTAACGCTTACAAGTGATGACCCTGCAGGCGTTTGTGGTCGTGTAACAGATGTTGTTGATGTGTATTTCTCTAAAAGAAAAACAGCTATCGGTTTTGCA
>JAYUQN010000930.1:0-2718 GCA_043756725.1 Saprospiraceae bacterium | reverse complement strand
GAGCATGCAGGGTAAGCGCTTCATCTTCCGCTATTTGACCGAATGTTTCAACATCACCTACTTTTAAGGCTTTTAGTAAAATGTCCATGCGGGTGTTGGCTTGGGCATATCGGGGTTTGGCGTAGGGATTATTGTCCATCAAGCCATGACCCATGCGGCTGGAAACTGATTTTTCACCTTTACTGACGATTAAAATATCGTCGTGATAGGTTTTGAAAATAGGGTCAATCTCAGACTCATAAGGGATGGCATAGTCATTAGACGAACCTTTCAAGCCTTTCATTTTACCCCATTGCGCCATAATAGGATAAACCGACCGACAAGCACTACCCGAACCTAAACGAGCCAGGTAAGAGGCTTTTTTTAAGAAATTTTCACCCCCCTCTCCATCGGAGTCCCTTCGGACAGTATTTTTATGAAATAACTGATTATTTACCGAACATAAGCACAAAGCCAATGCGCTCATGCTGGATGCGGACGAAGCAATGCCTGCAGAATGAGGAAAGGAATTATGGCTTTCAATTTTCAAATTCAACTGTGTCAAAAAAGGGAATATATCGCAGAGACTGCTTAGGAATTTGACTTGTTTAATCCTAAACGCTTCATTTTCATGACCTTCAAAGTAAAATTCGAGACTTATGTTATCGCCTTTTTTTTCTTTGGTTTTATAACTCAAGGTTGTTTCTGTAAAAGCCTTATTGAGGGTAAAACTGATATTAGGATTGCGGGGTAATTGGATACCATATTTGCCCCAATATTTCACAATGGCAATATTAGAAGGACTTCGCCAAGTGACTTGCCCTGTGTGCTCTACGTTTTCAGCCAAACGTCCTGATAGGTTTTTGATTTTCATATAAATTAGAATATTTGGCACAAAAAAACGAAAAAAACACAAGAGCAACTAATAGCTTCTTTAAAGTGTAATAAATAAATCTCGAATTTCATTAATCAAGTTGATGAATTCGGGGTCGCGTTTAATGTCTTTGCGCCAAGCCAGTCCTCTTTCACACAAATCAAAACTGTGTTTGATATAGGATCCCGAATTAACATTGCCCTTAGCATCGCGGCTACGTCCCATGACCCATATCGTGTCTGAAATAGCAACGGTTGAAACGATGTCATGTGAAACGATGATGACGGTGTTTTCTTCATCTTTATTGGCTATTTCGACAATCATTTCACTGATTTCATCCACCATATTGATGTCCAAACCGCTAAAAGGTTCGTCCATTAAAAGAAAATGTTCTGTGCAAAGTAGTTGTTGAGCAATGGCAACCCGCTGTTTTTGTCCACCTGATAATTGGGCTGGATAGTGGTTAGCGTGTAGATGCAAATTGCATCGTTCCAAAACAGTATTAACACGGCGTTCTCTTTCAGCTGCATCTTTTATCGTTTTAGAGGCGCCCAATTCCAAGTTACTTCTAACGGATCGGTGGTTAAAAAGGGGATAATTTTGCTGGACTACGCCCACATCCCCAATTTTAGAAGGTTTTAATTCTTTATTCATTAAAACTTTGCCTGTATCGGGTATTAAAATACCCGCGAGGACTTCAAAAAATTTGGTTTTACCGATACCTGAAGGTCCTAAAAAGCCAACGATTTGCCCTTGCGTTTTACCATCCACCCTCAAAATGTCTTTAATTTCAACATTCACATCTTGAAGGATTTTTTTACCATTTAACTCTAATGACACGTTTTCTACTTTGAGTATGGTGTCGCCTTTATAATATTGCGTCATTTTTATATTGTTTTTAAGGAGTTTTTACCCCCCTCAGTATTTTACGTTAACCTTTGTTTTCCAAAGCCAAATTGGCATAAGGGCAGAAAATAATTTTCAATTTGCCTATCAGCCAATCTAAAAAAACACCCATGACAAGGATAACCAACTGAATGGCAAAAACAGCATCAAGGTGAAAATGCTTGTTTTGATTTAAGAGCATTGTGCCAATACCGCCTTCTGAACGACTGATGCCTTCCACCATCGTCAGCATCATCCAACTGATGGCAAAATTTTGACGAATTACTTCAAATACTTGGTCAAAACGCCCTAAAATAATGACTTCCCATACCACTTGCCATTCATTCATACGCAAGGTACGCGCGTGGTTAAATTCATATTTGGGGATAGAATGAATGATATTAACCATCGAAGTGACGAAGAAAACTGTTATGCCAAATACCAAAAGGCTTACTTTGAGTTGGTGTCCATTGCTTGTCATAAGTGTGAAAACGAAGGACAAACCGACCAATGTTAAGAAGCGTCCTTTTGAAACTAAGAAACCAAAGGGTCTAAAAAAGGGAATGACTGTGGCGTAAGAAATGAGCAATGAAATAACGATGGCAATAAGCATGGCTTTCAAACTCAAGAAAGTGCTTGTCAAAAGTTCCTGTATCAAAGTGTCTTCTGTTGCCAATCGTGTTAGAGCGTTTAGGATTTCGATGGGATTTGGTAACAATTCAGACTTTGAAAACATCCACAAAGCTAAAGCCGCAATGACTTGAAAGCCGACCATTAGCCAGTATTGACTATGGGACACTTTGGCATTGGGGTAAAAAAGATTTTTTATCTTATCCATTATCAAGTTTATTTTTTTTGCAAATCATGTAGCTTCGCCTTTAGGCGAACTCGTAGCGGCGGATTTATCCGCCGACGCACCCAGCTCAACGGATAAATCCGCCGCTACAAAATGAGAAACCGTAACGATATGCGCCGCTTTT
>JAYUQN010000929.1:0-2722 GCA_043756725.1 Saprospiraceae bacterium | reverse complement strand
CAATTGGGGCAAAAATGCCCTGCTGGAGCTGCCAAAAGCCTTGAAGCGATTTGATTTGCCCATACGAAACTACTGTAATGCTGTACAGTAGGCGTATTACAAAGTGGACATTTGTCTTTATATCCCAGAAAATCTGACTCATAAGCATTATCAACCTTGCCTTTGAATATGGGGAAATCGCTGTGCTTGGTCAATTCTTCAATCAAAGATATATTTCCTTTACCATCTGTTTCTCCATCATGTTCAAAACGCACAATGCCTTTTTCTTTGTCATGTTCAAAACGAACTGATTCACCTTCTTTTGATTTTTTATTTGAAAATGGAAACATAATTTATAGATTTAAAAATGATAAAATTCCTTTTGCTCCATCCTTCCCTGCTTGCACCGCATCCACAACTTCTTTACCCCCATTCACCGCATCACCGCCCGCAAAAACACCTTTCAAATTCGTAGAACCCTCTTTATTTATCGTGATTTTGCCGTTTTTATGAAGCAAGTGAGCATCATTAACCAAGTTTTCAAACGGCATTTGCCCAGCCGCTTTTATGACCATATCTACGTCCAGCGTAAACGTTTCACCTGTGGGAACAGGTGCTCGTCTGCCCGAAGCATCGGGTTCACCCAAAATCATTTTTTCACAAATCAGCTTTTTTACCTTGCCACTACTGCCTTTTATCTCTTTTGGAGCCGCTAAAAAAATGAAATTAACGCCATCTAAACGGGCAATGTCTAATTCTTCTTGGGTGCAAGGTTTTTCATTTTCAGTACGCCGATAGACGATTGTCACCTCTTTTGCACCCAGACGTTTGGCTTGTGTAGCGGCATCAATAGCCGTCATGCCTAAGCCAATTACAGCGACTTTATCACCGACAGGCGTTTTGTCAAGGGGTTTTGTACGGATATTGTAGATGAATTCGATGGCATCTACTACGCCTTTCAGATTTTCACCTTCAATACTGTCCATAGGACTCCTCATGGAGAGGGGTCTCGCAACGCCGACACCGAAACCTAAAAACACCGCATCGTACTCTTTTTGTAAATCGTTTAAGAAAACATCTTTCCCAAGCTTTTTACCATATTGAATTTTGATATTGCCAACAGATGTTATCCATTCCACTTCCTCTTCACAAAATTGAGGGGTTACTTTGTAGCCCGCCACGCCATACGTCATTAAGCCACCGCCTTTTTCTTCTTTTTCAAAAATAGTAACAGAAACACCTTTCAAAGCTAACGCATGAGCACACGCTAAACCTGCGGGTCCTGCCCCAATAATTGCTACTTTTTTACCACTATTAACCCCCTGTTTATAGATTTCCCATTTTTCTGAAATCGCTTTTTCAGTTGAATACCGTTGTAATTTGGCAATTTCGATCGGTTTTTCACCCATCAAATTATAAACACACGCCCCTTCACACAGTTTTTCAACAGGACAAACCCGTGAACAACCTGCGCCAAAAATATTTGAATCAAAAATGGTTTTGGCAGACCCTTTCACATTATCCGTTGAAATTTGGCGGATAAACATAGGGACATCTATCGAAGTCGGGCAGGATTTCATACAGGGCGCATCGTAGCAAAATAAGCAACGATTGGCTTCTACAACTGCCGCATCTTTGGTTTCAAAAGGCGGATGGAGGTCGGAGAAGTTTTTGGCGTATTCTTCTGGACTTAGGCGGTTGTTTTTAATAGGCATTGTTATTTTCTTTTGTCTTTTATAAAATAAAAGCTAAATTTGTCTTTTTAAAAAACGGTAATTATGGCAAAAATATATAAAAAACCTTTTAAAGATTGGCTTTATGAAGAAGTTGGTAATGAATTTGGGCTAACCCGAGTTTTTACTCATCCCTTTCTTGACGAACTTTATAAAATACACTTAGCACCGAATCATCCACAAAGAAATAATATTGAAGAACTAAGGGCTTTAGTAGAAAAATACGTCGATTCTTGGAATGAAGACGAGTATAAATTCATGTTTATAAGTCGGCTTATTGGTTTAGCTACTTATGTTAGTATTCATTATAAAGTTTTTACTCAACGCCCTCTAAGTGTTAAATACGAAAATGATACAAAAGAAACTGATGGGTTGGTCGAGTTTATGCTTGCTAAAGGTATTCAAATTCCAAGAAAACCGCATTTTTTCCTACATGAGTACAAACCTGAAAAAAGACGAGATAATGACCCATTGGGGCAATTATTAATCGCTATGGTCGCTGCCCAAAAACTCAATCAAGATGATAAACCCATTTATGGTATATACGTGAATGGACGCAACTGGTTTATCGTTATTTTAGATGATAAAACTTATGCTGTCAGCAATCCTTATGTCGCTACCGATAAAGATATTTTTGACCTTTTTGCCGTTCTCCTTCATTTCAAAGACCTTATGGAAGAAATTTATAGTGAACCTTAATGAAAAATGACATTGCAATTTTAATCTTTACATTGCCTTTACTATTTTTATTAAAAAAAATTGTTGAAAATGGTAGAAATACTGAAGGGGTGTTTTCCCCGCTTACTTAACGCTATTTTCAAGCCCATCAATATAAAAACCAAACCCGATAATTTATTCAGCCAAAAGCCAGTTTGTGTACTGTTTTTTAATTTCAGGAATGTCCAAAAATTTTGTTGCTGTAATTTTTTGTGTGTAATAGGGTATTTTGTTTCAATAACCTTGTTAAAATGAACCACGTAGAGACGTTGCACTGCAACGTCTCTACATTT
>JAYUQN010000928.1:0-2722 GCA_043756725.1 Saprospiraceae bacterium | reverse complement strand
TGAGCAACGTTTCAAGCGCGCGGATGCGGATAGCAACGGCATGATCAGCCGCGCCGAAGCGCAAAAGAGCCTGCCGCGCCTGTCACATAACTTTGAGCGTATCGATGCCAACAAAGACGGCCAAGTATCACGCGAAGAAATGGCCGCTGCGCGCAAGGCGTTCTTCGAGCGGTGCAAACCGCGTTCGGAACCCAGCAAAATCTAACGGGCGGGCATCATAAAAACACCCGAAAGGCAATCAGTTGATTAAAAAATACATGGCGCAATATTTCAAAGTGCCTAAAAGTTTTAAGGATTTTGTTTACGTTAGCCAATTGTTGCAAGCGGAAGGTATCGGCAAAGCGATTGAAGCACAACGGCGCGCAAAACCTTATTGCATGGGCACATTGTATTGGCAACTCAACGATGTGTGGCCCGTAGCATCTTGGTCGAGTATTGACAATTTTGGACGCTGGAAAGCCTTGCATCATAAAGTAAAAGAGGTCTATCAACCCATTTTACTGTCTCCAGTAATTGAGAAAGGCAATTTTATGGTTCATATCGTCAATGACAGCCTCATTGTAGGCGGCAATTTGATGGTGCAAGTTTATGATTTTACAGGTAAAAACCTATTGGTAGATGGGCGTGAGGTGGTTGTGAAAACCAATTCGAGCGATTTATATTATACCATTCCTATGAAAGATTTATATTCAGACTTGAGCAATGCGCAAAGCGTTTATATTGTTTTAACCCTGAAACAAGAAGGCAAGGCTTCTGTTGAACGCGTTGTTTATTTAGCACCGCCGAAGGATTTGAGTTTGATGAAAATGAGTATTATCAAGGAAGTAACACCCGTTGAAGGCGGTTTTCAAGTGAAATTTAAAGCCAGCTATCTGATGAAAAGTGTGTATTTATACGCCAATACTGTCCACAAGGACTCCGATGGAGAGGGGGTGTTTGATAAAAATTATTTTGATATTTTGCCCAATCGTGATTTTATTGTTACGTATAAAACCACTGCTAAGTTTGATGATTTTGTGAATTCGTTGGAGGTGAAGTCGCTTGTTGATACCTATTGATTTCGTATCACGGACTTCAGTCCGTAAATGTGTAATGTTAAAAAGATTGGCTCTTTGACATTACATATTTACGGACTGAAGCCCAATGCCATTAAGCTAAGGAATTTTAACCGAGGTTTACGTAGAGACGTTGCACTGCAACGTCTAAAACTTAGCAATTTTTGCCCTCAACTAAGACGTTGCAGTGCAACGTCTCTACATTAACCCCGAATAAATATAACTATAAATCCTTAGCTTAATGGCATTGGACTGAAGTCCGTGATACGAAATTATTACATATTTACGGACTGAAGTCCGTGCTACAACATTTTCAAACAAACCGGCGTCATAACACTATTCTTTTTCACCATCGTCAATTTCCCCGTCTCTCCATTTATTTTAAAAGCCACAACAGAATCCGAATTTTGATTAGCCGCTAATAGCCATTTTCCATCGGGCGTAACCATAAAATTGCGGGGTATTTCACCTTGCGTGGATTCATGTCCGACGAAAGTCAACTTACCTGTTTCACTGTTAAAACTGTAAATAACGATGCTGTTATGCCCTCGATTCGAGCCATAAACGAATTTGCCATTGGGGTGAAAATGCACATCAGCGCAACTATTATTGTTGGTGAAATCTTTTGGCAAAGTGGAAAGCGAATCTAAGAGTTTGATTTTCTCCTTAGGGAGTCCTATGGACAAGGTGTTAGCATCATAAGCATAACTGCCCATAGCACTGCTGTTTTCATTAATCACCACAAATTGAAAAGGATTTTTAGGGTTGAAATCCAAGTGGCGCGGACCTGCGCCCGTTGCGGTTGATATATCGCTTTTAAGCATCAATTTACCTTTTTCATCCAAACTATAGAGATAAATTTTATCAGCCCCTTTGTCCACCGCAAAGACGTTTTTATTGTCCACTGAAGGTTGAATATTGTGCGCCCACGGCGAAGTGGCTTTGTGTTGCATCATGCAAATAGAGTCTGTCAACCCACCATCTGATTTGACGCCATAACTAAGAACATTGCCCGTTACATAGTTGGCGACAAAAATGAATTTCCCTGTTCTATCTGTTGAAATATGACAAGGCGCATTGCCATAACTGGATAATTCATTGATTTTCAATAACTTACCCCCCTCAGTATTTTTATATGAAACGACCTTTCCCAATCTTTCGTCGCCCTTTCCAGCTATTTCAGCCACAGCATACACGTATTTTTTATCGGGTGAAACGGTCAAAAAGGAAGGATTAACAACATCTGTTGCAGAATCTACAACCGTCAAAACGCCTGAGAGGGTATCAAAACGGCAGGTGTAAATACCAGTTGCCTGTCCATTCACGTGCCCTAATTTTTGGGTATAAGTGCCGACAAAGATGATGGGCTGGTTTTTAAGGTTTTTATTGGTTTGAGTAGTTTCACAAAAGTTGAAAAGCAAGGGCGTGGATAAGAAAAAAACAAGTAGTTTTTTCATTTTTAGATTTTAAATTTTAACAGCGCAAATGTAATGACTACGCCTCAGTATTGGAAACAGAATTTCAGAATTATGAAATTCTTATAAAATCAGATGGCGGGTGATAAAATTTTTCGGAATTATCTACTTTGTGGTACAAGAAGTTATAACTTGTTGATTATCAACATTTAGGAAATTTTAAAAATTTCCTAAATGTGCGCTTGTACCACA
>JAYUQN010000927.1:0-7229 GCA_043756725.1 Saprospiraceae bacterium | reverse complement strand
GCGTCATTTGCAACGCTTTAATTTTAGAGTCTTTTTCTTTATCGCTTGCCATTTTTTAATTATTTGATTTATTTAAATTTTTTGTTTAAATAGTAGAGCGCAAAGATAAACTTTTTGTTTTTAATCAACAAGTTTTATCCGCTTATTTTTTTAATTTTTTTTTATCATATTCTTATTATTTTAGTAGAACGAATTTTTGTTGTTTTAATTAATTGATTATCAGTTTTTTATGTTTTGTAGGGCTGTTTTTATCTTTTTCACTTTTAATTTTGAAACGCTACATAAAAGGTGAATTACGGGCAGAAACCACGAATTGACGAATCTTACAAATTTCACTATCAACATCTAATAATTGTCAACACATAGATTAGTGAAATTTGTAAGATTCGTAAATTCGTGGTTGCGTACACTTATAGGCTGTTATGATTTTAGACACTTTTTTTAGTAAATCCTTTTTCATTCGGTAAAAAATCTATACCTTTGCACCCGCTTTTGAAGTATAGTGTTTTTTATGCTCAAAAGTATTGATATACATCCATTTTTTTTAATTTTTAAATTAAATCAATGCCTACGATTAATCAGTTAGTCCGTAAAGGCAGAACCGTAGTAGAGGTTAAAAGTAAAACCCGTGCCTTGAACGCCTGCCCACAACGTCGTGGCGTGTGTACGCGCGTTTACACCACAACACCTAAGAAGCCAAACTCGGCTTTGCGTAAAGTGGCAAAAGTGCGTTTAACAACACAGGCGGAGGTAATTTGCTACATTCCGGGAGAAGGTCACAATTTGCAAGAACACTCTATCGTCTTGGTGCGGGGTGGTCGTGTAAAAGACTTACCGGGTGTGCGTTACACCATTGTAAGGGGTGCTTTAGACACTGCGGGCGTGAAAAATCGCAAGAAAAGCCGTTCAAAATACGGTGCGAAACGTCCGAAAAAATAATGAGCAATAAGTAATGAGTAATAAGTAATAGACAATGAGTAATAATAACTCATCTTCGATTACCCATTACCCATTACAAATTACCCATTATGACGAGTTCTGTTTTTTACAAAAAGGATTGCTCAAGAAGAGATTGCTTTAAGGACTAAAGCAATACACGAGAGGTTGGAAATACCCCCTCAGTATTGAGCGATTTTGAAACAAAATTTCCTTAACTGATTCGTTTATGAGTTATGAATTAGGGGTTATGAGTTATGAGTTGTTCGCCCAGTGAATTACCCATCACCCATCACCCATTACCCATGGCACGTAACGAGTAACAAAAGAAGAGATGAGAAAAAGAAAGCCGAAAGTTAGGCTTATTGCGAATGACCCGCGCTTTGGCGACCCAATGGTCACGCAATTTGTTAACAACTTGATGTATGATGGTAAAAAGTCAACCGCTTTCACTGTTTTTTATGCAGCCTTAGATATTATTAAGGAAAAAACAGGTGAAAACGAACATCAAATTTGGAAAAAAGCGTTGCAAAATGCGATGCCTCAAGTAGAAGTGCGTTCACGCCGTATCGGTGGCGCCACTTTCCAAATTCCGACTGAAATCCGCCCTAAGCGTAAAATCGCTATTGGTATGAAATGGTTGATTACTTATGCGCGCAAGCGTAGTGGTAAAGGCGTTGCCGATAAATTGGCAGCAGAACTTTTAGCAGCCAGCAAAAATGAAGGGGCTGCTATCAAGCGTAAAGAAGAAATGCACCGTATGGCTGAAGCAAACCGTGCTTTCGCTCATTACAAAGCATAAATCTATAAAAACTCATAATTTTCCTCACAAGCACGGGTTGTTTGTGAGGATTTTTTTTGCATAAAAAAAGGAGACAACATTTGTCTCCTTTCAATTTCAATACATTCTTGTTGTTTAGTTTATTTTATACATTCTTGTTGTTTAGTTTATTTTATACATTCTTATTATTCTTATTTGTTTCGGCACTTTTATAAAGGCTGAGAAGGATATGTCAGAAGAAAACTATCTAAGTCACAGATTACTAAAATTTTTGTAACTGTTTACCATAAACTTTTTTTTTCAACACATAGTCACATAGAACACATAGTTAGATGTTGACATATATAAAGAATGAACTGTCAACATCTAACTATGTATTCTATGTGACTATGTGTTGAAAAAAAAAAGTATATTGTAAACAGTTACAAATTTTTAATGAATTTGAGTAATCTGTAACATAGAAAGACGCAATATGTCTAAACTCTCTCACTTAATTGTATGATAAAAAATACTCTTATCTATGAAATTAACCAATTATCTATGAAACGTAACAAAATTATTATAATATATTGTAATCCCCAATAGGCTACAATACCGTAAATTCCGCAAACGTTTGCACAAACGTTTGTTGTGGATAACTTTTTATAAATTGTGGATAAATAATTATTACCTTAATGCCATGAAAAGAGCGACTATCAAAGATATTGCGGCGATTGCGGGTGTAAATGTCTCAACTGTTTCAAGGGCACTGAGAGATCATCCCGATATTGGACTTGCGCTGCGCACTAAAATTAAGCAATTGGCGCATGATATGCACTATCATCCCAATATGTTGGCGGTTCAGCTACGGAAGCAAAAAAGCAACACCATAGGGCTTATCATTCCAGAAGCTAATATGTTTTTTCTGCCTTCGGTCATTAAAGGCATTTCTTACGCTGTGCAAAAAGCGGGTTATCGTCTTTTGGTTTTGCAATCGGGTGAAAATTTTGAACAAGAGCTTGAAAATGTCAATATTTGTAATGAATATGGTGTAGAAGGGCTTTTAATAAGTTTAACAAATGAAACGGAACATCTTGACCATCTCAATGACTTGAAAGAGGCAGGAATCCCTATCGTTTTAATAGACAAGATATTAGATAATACAGCTTTTGATGAAGTCATAATTGAGGATATGCAAGCCACAGAGCTTTGTGTCAATTATTTAATCGAAAGTGGTTGTAAAAGAATTTTGGGTTTGTTTGGTAACCCCAATTTGATGATTACGCACAAACGTTTGGAAGGCTTTACAACGCTTATTGAAACTTATGCTAATAGTTTGGGTGTAAAATCGGTGCATAAATTTGTAGATAATACTTTTTCAGCTTGGGCATGTGTAGAGCAAATTTTTCCAGATTTTCAGCCCGATGCTATTTTTGCTATGAGCGATGAAATTATAGCGGGGGTGATACCTGCCTTGAAAAAAATGAAAATCCAAATCCCTGAACAATGTTCTGTCATTGGCATCAGCGATGGGTATTTACCTAAAATATTAGACCCACAGGTTAGCTTTTTGCACCACGACGGTTTTGCTTTGGGTAAATTGGCTGCTACTCATCTTTTGAAAAAACTCACACAGGTTGCCCATAATGGTGCCCAAGAGCGATTGATTTTACCTACGGAATTGATTATAAACGATTCTACTCAATAACCTAATCAGAAAAACAATGGATAGACGAAATTTCCTTGAAACAATTGGCATAGGAGCCGCTTTTGCCTTGACGGCAACCTGTTTGCAATCGTGCAAACATGACCCAGTTGAACCCACAGCGGGCAGTACAAATGGCAACCCCAATACAGCTAACAGTTTCACCGTAAATATAGAAGACCCCGCCAATGCGGGTTTAAAAAGGACAGGTGGTTATGTTATTGTCAAAGGCATTGTGATTGCCAAAGATTTGAATGGCAATTATGTCGCCGCTACGCAAGTGTGCAGCCATGAAGGACGGGCGCAGGTGATTTTTTCCAATGTCCTCAACGAGTTTTATTGTAGCGCACATGGGGCACGGTTTACAACGGCAGGAAAAGGGGTGAACATTGAAGGAAGAGCTGGTTTAAAGGTGTATAAAACAGCTTTGGAAGGAACTTTGGTGCGTATTTACACATAACAGTACCCCCTCAGTATTTTATACCAAAAACACCCCATTTTGGTATATCAGTGTACCATCTGCATAAATTTCACCGCCTTTGGTCATATCCGTTATCATATCCCAATGTACTGCGGATTGATTTTTACCGCCTGTTTGCAGATAAGATTGACCGATTGCCATGTGGATTGTGCCGCCTATTTTTTCATCAAAAAGAATGTTTTTAGTCATTTTTTTTATGTCATAATTTGTTCCAATAGCGGCTTCTCCAAAGCGGCGTGTTCCGTCTTGGGTGAAAATTTTATCTAAAAAATCTTTCCCTCTTTTGGCTTCCCATTTTTCAATGAAACCGTCTTTCACCCAGAGCGTTACGTCTTCCACTTCATGCCCATTATACAAGCAGGGATAGGTGAAATGCACAACGCCATTTACGGAATCTTCAACGGGCGAGGTGTAAACTTCGCCAGAAGGCATATTGGTTTGCCCATCCGAATTCATCCATATTCTCCCTTCGGTTCCAAACTGAATGTCCATATTTTCAGCGACATAACGAACTGATTTACAGGCGTTTAGATAATCCACAATGCGTTGTTGGTTTTTACGAACTTCGAGCCAAGCTGCCATAGGATCAGCTTCAAAAAGCTTGCAGGCTCCAAAAACGAACTGTTCATATTCGCTCAAACTCATACCCGCTTCTTGTGCTGCGGCATTGGTCGGATATTGACAGAGGTTGCGTTTCAAACCGCCTACTTGCCCGCGTTTAGCAGTGCGTTCTGAATAAATATTTGAAATGTCAGTTAAAGCTGCCCCTCGAATTTTTGTTTTACCCCCCTCAGTATTGGCGTCTTCTCGAAGGTTGAAAGGTGCCCGAATATGCAAATAAGCATCAAAAGTTTCAAAAGCCAACTTGGAGAAAGGGGAAACGGATTTCAGTTGCGTGTCATTGGCTTCTTCGTAGAAAATACGGTTGCGCTCACGGAACATAAAATCTGTTTCCACAATGCTTGCGCCCGCCCTTAAGGCTTCACGATAAACTTCCCGCACAAGCGGCTCGGCAAGGGTAGAGCTTTGGATAAATAGTTTTTCACCCTCTTTAATTTCAAGGCAATAATTGACAAGAAGATAGGCGTATTTTGATAATATTGTTTGCATAGTTATTTGATAATCAAGTCTTTATGAAATTGGCAAGAGATTATTTACTTTTTTATGGCAGTTCCACAGTTATTGTAATCTAAAATAACAGGAATGGGGTCATTGGTTTTATAATGCTTATTTTGAAAATTTATTGTAACTATCGTACAATCTTGTATCAAAAAAAGCATTATTTCTCGATGGTTTTCTGGACGATAAAAATAGGGTATATTGTTTTTAAAAAAGCAATAATCTTTTTTAGCAGTGTAATACTTTTGTCCATATTCTTCTGTCGTTTTGTAACTGACTTTAGAATAGACGGTAATGGGCGCATTTTTTCCAAACTCTAAAGTATAAAAATTGCCAAACAAAGTAAAATATTCTTTCCTGTCGTAATCATCTTCTTTGCTATAAGTAACAAAGGACACAATATCCGTAGCATTAAGTACCGTTTCATTGGAATCGGTCGCCATAAAAAATTTGTTCTTTTCTTTATTCAACGTAATGCGTCCAATTAGAGTATCATTTTTATACGTAAAAACGGTATCGAGGTTGTTTTGGGCAGATAAGGACAAGACGAAAAAGCCTAAGGCAAAGAAGGCTGTGCAAATTTTTTTCATAGATAAACGTATTTGATTTCCAAGTGAATGTTAAATTTAAAAAACAAAGATATGAAAAATATCAAGGTCGTGAAAAAGGGAATCAAATAACAAAATAAAATCATAAGAAAAGAGTTGAATTAGGAATTAGGAATTAGGAATTACGAATTAGGAATTACGAATTACGAATTAGGAATTACGAATTAGGAATTACGAATTAGGAATTACGAATTACGAATTAGGAATTTTGGCATCATGGGCATTTTTAATCAAAAAATACTGAGGGGAGGGGTAAATTCCTAATTCCTAATTCCTAATTCCTAATTCCTAATTCCTAATTCCTAAAACTCACTTTTTTCATGAAACTGCACTTTGGGATGTTGCTCTTGCGCCATTTGCAAAGCCCAAGCCGATTCTGCTAAAAAAACAGGATTGCCGTGCTTGTCCACTGCCATATCACGGCGGCGGCGGTCATAAAACTCGTCATACGCTTTTTTATCTGCACAACTGACCCAAAAAGCCTTGTGCAAACTCACGGGTTCGTAGTCGCAACTGGCTGTGTATTCATGTTTCAAACGGTATTGAATCACTTCAAATTGAAGCGCACCGACTGTTCCGACAATTTTTCTCCCGTTGATGTCTTTGGTAAAAAGTTGCGCCACGCCTTCATCCATGAGTTGGTCAAGTCCTTTTTGAAATTGTTTGGTTTTCAGAGGGTCTGTGTTATTGACATAGCGAAATTGTTCGGGTGAAAAGCTGGGAATGCCTTTGAAATGCAAGACCTCCCCCTCAGTAAGCGAGTCACCAATTTTGAAATTGCCTGAATCGTATAAGCCAACAATATCGCCCGGAAACGCCTCGTCCACAATTTCTTTTTTAGCCGCCATGAAAGAAGTCGGGTTTGAAAACTGCATGAGTTTGTTTTGGCGAACGTGTAAATATTTTGTACCCCGTTCAAACGTGCCACTGCAAATGCGGACAAAAGCGATACGGTCGCGGTGTTTTGGGTCCATATTGGCGTGTATTTTAAAGACAAAACCTGAAAATTTATCTTCATCAGGTTGAATCATGCGCTCTTCAGTTTGGCGGGGTAGGGGAGAAGGAGCAATAGCGCAAAAACAATCCAATAGCTCTTTCACACCAAAATTGTTGACAGCCGAGCCGAAGAAAACAGGCTGTATTTTACCTTCTCGATAAGCCACGGGGTCGAAAGGGTCGTAAATGGATTCAATCATTTCAACATCTTCTCTCAATTTTGCAGCAGCTCGGTCATTGATGATGGTATCCAATTCGGGGTCATTTATATCATCAAAAATAATAATTTCATCATCTTGTTTGCCATGCGGACGAAAGAGGACTAATTTTTTTTCATAGAGATTATAAACGCCTTGAAAACTGGATCCCATGCCGATGGGCCAACTGAGGGGTCGCACCCGCAAGCCCAATTTTTGCTCTATTTCATCTAAAAGGTCGAAAGGGTCTTGCCCTTCACGGTCGAGTTTGTTGATGAAAACGATGATGGGGGTGTTGCGCATACGGGAAACGGCAACAAGTTTTTCGGTCTGACTTTCTACACCCTTAGCGACATCCACAACCACGATAACGGAGTCCACAGCGGTTAAAGTACGATAGGTATCTTCTGCAAAATCTTTGTGACCG
>JAYUQN010000926.1:0-2723 GCA_043756725.1 Saprospiraceae bacterium | reverse complement strand
AAAAAAGTATGGAAACAATCAGCTTTTTCATTTGTTAATACGCTATTTCTTGTGATAAATCTTTGATAATCAATTTTTTAGATTGTTTATTCCATCTTATTGTTCTGATTAAAAGACTCTACCAATGTCATTTTCGCTGCTTTGAAAATAAATAATTTTCAAAATAATTTAGGGCAATTATAAAACTCTCAAACCATTTCTATTCAATCTAAAACGAACGCCCACTGCCAAACCTACATTGTTATAGCTTTGTTGGAGTTGATACTCTGGATTTTTAGTAAGTGGGCGCAAATAATGCCTAAATTGGGGTTCAACCATCAGTTGCAACCTATCTGTAAAATTCCAATAACCTGCTATACTACCTACAAGGCTTACGCCTACAGAATTGTTATAAATAGTATTCGAGGGTGTCAAAGTGTAGGCTTGCAAATCTTTTCCTAAAACGGTAGCTTTGATATTGTTATAAAAATTGATGTTTGCTCCTGCGTTAAAACCAATTGTTATTTTATCCGCTATTGGTAATTCATAGCCTAATTGTAAAGTGAAATCTATTGTGCGATAGCGGTTATAACGGGTTTGGCGCAAAATACCTGTTTCAATATCGGCACTCAAAGTATCGCGTGTGCCATCGGGTTTTTGAACGATTTTCCAAATAATATTACCTGTGGCAAAGCTATCTTTCACAAATTTTTCAGTGTTTTGAGCATAAACTGCACCTGCTCGCACAGCTATACCGTTATCAAAAACCACTGATGCTCTTACACCTGCACTGTAAGCAAAATACGCTTTTTCAGTCGTATCCCTTGCATTACGGTAATCGGTGTATTCATTTGAAACAGCTTTAAGGCTACGCATAGCCAATTCGGGCGCACCATAAACATCAATATAAAATGTTTTTGGAACGCCCGAAGGTCCAAAAGTAGGGCAGCCAGCGTCGGGTCCTTGACACGGCATCGCTTGCATCGCTTTATCGTGTGACAAAGGCGTCGTGGCTACCCCCCCAGTAATCAGCCCATTAAGCGGGCTTACAACTATGACAGGCTGTACATTGCCTTGGCTTGTCGAAAAAATGATGGGATTATAATCAAGTTGTGTTGTTTTAAGCGTTGTGTTTTGAACGGTCACGTCATTTTGGTTAAAGTTCTGTGTTTCAAAGTTCCATGTGATGATTGTTGAATTGGAAGCCGCTTTAAATATCGGATTTTGGATTTTGGATTTTGGATTTTGAATATTGCGTTTTGAGTTGGGCGCTTCAGTTATTTTTACCCCCTCAGTATATTTACCTTTTAGTTCTGTATTGTCTAAGTCAGAGCCTTCTGTTTGCTGATGTCCGTTGTCCATTATCCGTTGTTCTGTTTGCAAGTCAGAGGAAGGCATTTTAAGGGTATTGTCTTTATCATTTACAGTATCTTCAACAAAAGCAGGTGTTTTGAGCGTTTGATAACTTATAAGGCTACCCAACAATAACAATAAAGAAGCCGCAATTGCCCATTTGAAACGTGGTGATTGCCACCAAGACAGAGCAGGTCTTCTTCTTTCTCGTTCAGATATAACACGCTCAAACATATTGGCAGGCACAGCCGATTCTAAACCTGCGAATCGCTCATTCAAAGATGGGTGTAAATCATCGTTGGTGATGCGTGTCTCTCGCTCGGTGGTGATTTTATCAAACAACGCAGTAGGCACGACAGAGGCGTGATTCTCCAAGCGTGCACGCAATGAAGCATCTTGCACGTCATCCAAACGGCTTGTTCTTTCTCGTAGGATACGCTCAAACATATCCTCTGGCACAGGCGATTCGTGTTCGCCCAAGCGTTTTTTTACATTATCGTCGAAAGGATTAAGGTCTTTCATATATTTATCTTTTGAGCGACTTTCACTTTGTTTTGAAGCATATTACGGGCTTTTACCAACTGCGACCGAGAGGTGCTTTCCTCTATTCCCAATGTTTCACCAATTTCTTTATGGCTAAAACCTTCAATGCAATAGAGGTTGAAAACCATGCGATAGCCATCGGGCAGTTGCTGAATCAAACTCAAAATCTCATCTTCGGATAGTTTCGACAGGATGGTGGGGTCTTCGCTGGTCTCCAAAATGTTTTCAGTACCAATGGTTTCTTTTTGAAAACTATGGCGACTGGCATTTTTAAGAGCCGTATTGACCACAATGCGGCGAATCCAACCCTCAAAAGAGCCTTTGCTCTCAAACCGTTGAATATTGTCAAAAACTTTAATAAACGCATCTTGCAAAATATCTTCTGCTTCCATGCGGTGGCGGGCATAACGCAAGCAAACCGTCATCATTTTACCCGCATAGCGGTTAAAAAGGTCGCGTTGGCAGTGGCGGTCTTCTTTTATGCAGCCTTGTATGATGTCGTATTCCGTCACGTTCCGTCTTTAAATTTGTTACAGCTTTAATAAAAAGAATCGGCTTTCGGGGTTATCGGTATTTAGGATGTTTGTTTTTTTGTGCAAATATATAAAACGTTTCCGAAATAGAGACACCACGCCCTTTGCCTATCAGATTCCATAAGATACAAAAACGCTGCCCTTCTCTTATTTATTTTTACTTTTTTTTTATAATTTTATTTTTACAGATATAACCAGAGAAGCCACAGACCAAGCTGGCGCACGGCGCTCGCGGCGAGGATCGCTTCGGCTATCGAGGCGAGTTCTTGAGCTTGGTCAAGCTGGCGCAATCCTTGGGCGAATCCGCGCCGCGGC
>JAYUQN010000925.1:0-7233 GCA_043756725.1 Saprospiraceae bacterium | reverse complement strand
GATATTTTAGCTATAACTTTGACAAAGTTGTGGAACTTTGTCAAAGTTGTGCTGAAAACGAAATTTTATTTTCCTGTAAAAAAATTACCGAACTATTGATTATGGAAATGATGAATTTTTACCCCCTCAGTATTTTTTATGAAATATGAGTTATCAACAATTTAAATTCATCATTCATCATTCCTTCAGTATTCAACCGATTTTAGTGTCAATTTTTTAAAAAAATCACTACTTTTAGCCCAAATGTCTTTATAAAACGCCAGCATATAGTGAAAAACATTTAATACCTGCACACCCAATAGGCGATTTAAAATGACTTGCATAATGCCAAACATCAAACTCATTGCCAACAAAGAACCATAAGCCGCACCATATAAGCCAAACCATTTTATAAACAAATAATTGAAACTTAAATTGACAACAGCGGCTAAAGCCGTGACATAAAAATTCAATTTAGGTTTGCCGATTGAATCCAAAATAGTTCCAAATTGCATGGCAAAAGCCATAAAAATTCCATAAAAAACGGTTAAACGCAAAATGGGAGCGGAGTGTATGTATTTTTCACTGCCTATCACCGTTACGAGTATATCCGCAAACAGCAAAATGAAAATCACCATCGGTACGATAATGCTTAAAAGCACACCTACGCTTTTTTCATATAAATATTTAGCACTTGCCCCCCCCTCAGTATTTGACCGTTTGGCAGACTGTGGAAACAGGATTGCGGCTAAAGTCATAGAGGGCATTTCAGCCATATTGTTAATTTTTATCGCCAAATCGTAGGTGGATACTTTATCCAACAGAAAACGCCCTAATAAAGCTTTGTCTACATTTTTATAACTCATGGTGGCGATATTGGTTCCAAAAGTATATTTACCATATTGAAACAATTGTTTCACCCATTGCCAATCTATACTTTTACTCAGACTGAAATATCTTTTCGCAAATCCATAAGCTACAAGGGTTGCTGGAAAAGCTGCTATCAATTGTGTATAGGCTAAGTTGTTGAGATTGAAGGTTTTATGCGTTAAATACAGATACAATACATAGCCGAACAATAAGCCATTTTTCACGACACCTGACCAAAAAAGACCTCTAAAATCCAGATTGGCTTGTTGTATAAAATTGAATTGATACAAGCCCGACAGCACAAAAGTGGTGGCAGCATAGATGCTTAAAAGTTCTATCAATTGTGTACTGCCAAAAAAATGTCCTATCGTTGAACCACCAAATACCAAAGCCAAAACAAACATAACAGATAAAGATAAACTCAAAAACAACGACGCTGTATTGATTTTAGCATGTTCCGATTTAGGTGTTTTTGCCAAAAAACTCATCAGTCCATTTTGTAATAAGCCCGTACGCCCCACCTCGATAAAAGCTGTAATTGTTAAGTAAAGAACCCAAACCCCACAAGCTTTTTCATCTAAGGCACGCCATATTATAGCAACAGTTCCCAAATTGAATATCAATTGAGTCAATTGGTTCAGTAGTGAGTAAAAGCCTGCTTGTAGCCAGTAGTTTTTCATAGATTTTAACTAACAATTATTTATGCCAATGCTTTCAAATCTGTTTTATTCAAAACACAACCCAAAAGATTATTTCCCAAATTTCTAAAAAAGTTAATCCCTTCTTCATCTGCCTGCGTGACGGTGGAGGAGGCATCAAAAACGGGAATCACCTTATCTGTATAATCCACCAATTCGCGGGCATCTGAATATTTGTTGAGGCAAGCGGCTTCGAGGAAAATATAGTCGTAGCCTTTACCCAAATCATAAATTTTTCTTCTAAAATCAACCCCCGCCAAAAGCTCAGAAGGGGAATTGTAGCCCCCTTTATTGCCTATTACAGATACAGTCGGAAGGTTAATATCAATGGAAAGACGGGTTGTTTTATGTTGAAACGCTTGCAAGCCATTTTCATTGATATTGGCTGCTTGAATGGGTTTCACGGAAAGCCCCGAAAGCGTATTATTCTTGAAATTGGTATCAATAATCAACACTTTTTGATTTTTCATACTCAACGAATACGCCAATGCAGCGGCTAAAAATGACTTACCTTCTTGCTCTTTCAGTGAAACAAATAAAAACGATTTTGAGCCACAACTCTCTATTTCATGCCGAATACGCCGAAGTGATTCCTTGAAAAAAGCTCCATCTTTCCCATCTTTTGTTTCAGGCATATACAGATAATCGAGGTTAATAACCTTACGTGCATTGAGTTGATTGACCACCCCAATCATGGGCAAATTGACCAATTTTGTAAACTGAAAAGGCGAACTCAACGACCTATCCATATAAGCCAATAAAAACAGAACAACCACCGCTATTGTCAACATGCCAATACCTGTAAAAGCCGAAAACAGCGCTGCTTTACTGCTTTCCGATTTAGTAGGCGGGTAAGCGGGTTCAATAATCCGCATTTGCTGCTCCGCTTCAGTTGATTGTTTTTTGACATCTGCTTGATATTGCCCACTCACAGCGGCTTCATAAGCCTTTTGAGATACATCAAGCTCTTGGTCAAATCGTTTCATATCGGCGTTGTTTTCAACTAATTTGGCTTTGCGATTATACAGTTCTTTTATGCGGCTATTCAAAGACGCCACAGCTTGTTCCGAAGCGTCTTTATTGCTTTGCGCATCCACATATTTCAGATACAATTCATTTTGTTTTTGATTGACAGGGTCGTTTTGGTCTCTTCTTGATACTGCCATGCGATAAGAAATAGCCGTGCGTTTGGCATCAATATCATCCATTTGCTTTTTCAGATAATCGTCCTTTCCTTTGCTATCTGCCCAGAGATTTAGGAGTTTTTCTCGCTGCTCGGTGAGGGATTTCAACTCATTGTTGCGGGCAATTTCATTGGCATAATCTGTTGTAATAAATTCACTTATCTTACCTTTTTGAGCCAAATAGACATTAAAAGTCTCTTTATAACCTGCCAGTTTCTTTTCTTCGTCATTCCTTACAGACTCCAAATCTTTTATTTGAGCCACGATGTTTTCACTTTCTTTTTCCAAAGCGACCAAATGATTGACTTTAGAATAATTGGCTCGTGTTTGCATAATAGAATCCAAAGCGCGCTTTTTATCATCTACCAACTCATGATAAAATTGGGAAGATTTACCATCTTTTTGTAGGTTGCGGGTGTTGTAAAAATTGAGGGCTTCTTTAACAAAATTATCTATGACGTAATAAGACAATTTAGCATCTTCCGATTCGTATTCAATTTTCACATAATCCGTTTTGCCTTGCCTTTTTATTTCCAATTTACCAAACAGCGTTTCATAGTCGTAGCCAAATGCTTTTTCGAGCGCACGAGCTGTGGCAATATTTTGTAAAGCGAAATCGGTCATACTTGATGTATCTTTTTTAGCTTCGAGCGCCACCAGATAGCTGTTAATTTCCTCTTGTGAAATCGTTAATTTATCTGTTTTTAATTGTCTGAAAGGTATTTCAGAAGAGTCAGGTTTCAAATCGTGTAGCATCAATTTTTTTGTCAAAGCATTGATAGCGGGGCGCGATTTCATATATTCGATGAAATTTGAAAACTTGCCTTCAATTTCAAACTCTTGCACAAAAGGATTGCCTTGATCAACCAATATGCTGGTGAAGCTTGTGATACCTGTTTGAACGACCGCTGAAGATTTGTACTTTTTAGGCTGTGCCTTCATCATAAACCACGTTGCACTTGCCGATATCAGCATGACAGAAAGTAGAAGCCATTTGCGTTTCGAGAGCACGGAGAAAAAGTACCTTAATTCCATCGGTGTAAATGTGTTTTCTCATTGACTTTTTGACCAAAGTGAGCGTCAAAAAGGATGTATGTTCATTAATTTGTTTTCCATAGCAGTTTAGCACTGCTTTAATAATTCTGCAAATTTACGTGTTTTTTTTTACTCATTCAATTATCTATCCAAGTCCTTTTTTTGCCTTAAAAACCTATTTTCTTTTTCATATTAAAAATAAAAATAAATTATATTTTTCTTGAAATAAAAAGCCTTGTTAATCACTGTTTTAAATTTGATGATAAAAAATATGTGTTGAGTTACCCCCCTCAGTATAAAACAATTTTGAAATAAAAATATGTGATTTTTACCCAAAATTTTCAAAAATAGGATGCTTTCCCCCTGTTTTAGGGCAAATCTTTCAGGACTCCTATTAAACTATCTCGCCAATGTGGGATGTTTAAACCAAATATTTCTTTAATTTTATTTTTATTTAAAACGCTGAAAGGCGGGCGTTTAGCAGGGGTAGGGTATTGAGAAGACTCTATCGGCAGCACCTTGCAATCTATACCCCGAATATCAAAAATAGCTTTTGTGAAATCGTACCAACTTGTTACACCTTCATTCGAGTAATGGTAAACCCCTCTCGCTTCTTCGGCTTTCACAATGCCTTTATTCAAATCTGCAATAATATGTAATATGGCTTTTGCCAAATCCCGAGCGTTGGTAGGCGTTCCTATTTGGTCGAAAACGACATTCAGTTCCGTGCGTTCTTTGCCCAAACGCAGCATCGTTTTAGCAAAATTATGACCATAAATGCCATATACCCAAGACGTGCGGATAACCAAAGTTTTATCATTAAATTTCAAAGCAGCGATATCACCCCGCAGTTTTGTTTTGGCATACACACCTTTTGGGCTAACCTTATCCGTTTCCTTAAAAGGTGTGTTTTGACTGTTGTGATACACATAATCTGTTGAAATATGAATCATCGTTGCCCCTGTAGCTTGACAGGCTTTAGCGATATTGCGAGCGCCATTGACGTTGATGCGGGTAGCTAAGGGCACATCATTTTCAGCTTTATCAACCGCCGTATAAGCTGCACAATTGACAACATACTGAGGGGTCTGTTTTTTGAAAAAGTTGAGCACTTGCTTGGGTTTTGTAATATCCAAAAGGTCAACATCGGTGAAAAGTAAACGAAATTGGGGATGCGTGAAAGCAAGGAAACGAAACTCGTTACCCACTTGCCCTTGTGCTCCCGTAATGAGGACGGTGATTTGGTTTTCCATGTTTTTAATAAAATTTAACGTGTTCCCCAAAAAGTGGATTCACTTTATCTTTTTCAGATAAAATGGCTATTTCAGGGTCTATTTGCCAATCAATATCCAAACGGGCATCATCGAAAGCAATGCCTGCTTCGTGAGCACGGGAATAGAAATTATCACATTTGTAGAAAAACTCAGCGGTTTCACTCAAAACCACAAAACCATGCGCAAAACCACGAGGCACGTAGAGCTGTTTTTTATTATCACCACTCAATAAAACTGAAAAATGCTGTCCATAAGTGGGCGAACCTTCTCGAATGTCCACCACCACATCCAAGACTTCGCCATGTATGCAACGCACCAATTTGGCTTGAGCAAAGGCACCCAATTGATAATGCAACCCCCTCAGTACCCCCAATGTGGAGCGGCTCACATTGTCTTGGACAAATACGGAATTGATACCCACTTGTCGGAAAGTATCATAGTTGTAGCTTTCATAAAAAAAGCCCCTTTCATCGCCCCAGACTTTGGGTTCAAATACGGTTAGCCCTTCTATGCCTGTTTCAATAAATGCCATTCTTTTAGTTGTCAGTTTTTAGTTTTTAGTTATCAGTTATCAGTTTTTAGTTGTCAGTTTGTAATACAACTGACAACTAAAAACTGACAACTCTTTTAAAAACTGTTTTATTTATCTCTGAAAAATAAGGAAATAGGTACGCCTGTGAAATCAAATTTTTCTCGAAATTTATTTTCCATATACCGCTTATAATTCTCTGGCACGTGCTTAGCGTGGTTGCAAAACAAGGCAAAAGCAGGATAATACAACGGCAATTGCGTGACGTATTTTATTTTT
This sequence comes from Saprospiraceae bacterium, assembly GCA_043756725.1. GTDB lineage: Bacteria > Bacteroidota > Bacteroidia > Chitinophagales > Saprospiraceae > JAAFJT01. The sequence goes on along the minus strand of JAYUQN010000925.1, from coordinate 1,385 downwards.
ATCAAACTTCCGCGATGAGCAGGGGGTTGATAGTGAGCCGTTACTTCCTCCAACCAATCGTTTAAAAGGGATGTTTTTATTTTCTGTCGGCGGTTGTTAGCCACATCCAAAGCCACATCTATGGCTTTCAATATGCGTTGTTTTTCAAGCACGGACGTAAAAACAACAGGCACATCGGTGAAAGGCGCAAGACGACCTTTCAAAACTGCTTCATAATCACGCGCCGTATTGGTTTCCTTTTCCATCAAATCCCATTTATTGACCACAATCACAACACCTTTATTGCGCTCGGTTGCCAATCTGAAAATGCTCATGTCTTGGGCTGTAACTCCTTCACGGGCATCAATCATAATGACCGCCACATCACATTCTTCAATAGCTTGAATGGCGCGCATGACAGAGTAAAACTCTAAATCTTCATGCACCTTCGCTTTTTTACGAATGCCCGCCGTATCAACAATAATAAACTCTTTGTCAAATTTTTTGTAGTGTGTATGAATTGAGTCGCGCGTTGTGCCAGCTATATCTGTGACGATATTCCGCTCTTCGCCTAAAAGCGCATTGACTAAAGAAGACTTTCCGACATTAGGCTGCCCCACAATAGCGATTTTAGGCAAATCTGTTTCTAAAGGCACATATACCTCGATTTGTTCGGTAATGGCATCGAGCAATTCACCTGTACCAGAGCCAGACATTGAGGAAAGAAAATACACATCTTCAAAACCCATACTCCAAAACTCATTGGCTTCTAAAAGCCTTTCACCGTTATCCACCTTATTAACAACAAGGAAAACCGGTTTGCGCGTGCGGCGTAAGAGATTAGCAACTTGCTCATCGAGGTCTGTTACGCCCGTCATGGCATCCACCATAAAAAGCAGAATGGAAGCTTCTTCAATCGCCAATTTCACTTGCGAGCGAATAGCAGCTTCAAAAACGTCGTTGGAATGTTGAACAAAACCGCCTGTATCTACGACCATAAATTTTTTCCCATTCCATTCTGTTGTGCCGTATATGCGGTCACGTGTAACGCCTGAAACGTCATCAACAATGGCTTCTCTTTGCCCCACGAGGCGATTGTATAAAGTGGATTTCCCAACGTTGGGTCTTCCCACTATGGCTACGATATTTCCCATTTAATTGTTTGCTATTTTTAAAAAGCGGGCAAAGGTAGGCTTTTTTATTAGGAATTAGGAATTAGGCGTTAGGAATTTTTGAAATAGCGATTTGGAAGTCCTAAATACTGTCCAGAGGACTCCCTTCGGAGAGGGGAGTGTATTTTAATATTGGGAACATTTAGATTTGTAAAACGCTTAAAATTATCACTTTTGGGGGACTAAATACCAATGCCATTAAGCTAAGGAATCACAAGCCGCCCCCCGACCCCC
>JAYUQN010000924.1:0-7262 GCA_043756725.1 Saprospiraceae bacterium | reverse complement strand
TCGCCCGGTTTTTCAAGCACGGGTCCAGATGTCATTTTCAGATTAGCCCCTAATTCATTGGCAACAATATTCGCTAAAGTGGTTTTACCTAAGCCGGGGGGACCATGCAACAAAACATGGTCGAGGGCTTCGCCCCTCATTTTGGCTGCCCCGATGAAAATTTTCAGATTTGCAACTATTTTCAATTGCCCGCTGAAATCGTCCAAAACCTTTGGGCGCAGCGTTTTTTCTATCAGTTTTTCTTCTGGCGATTGCGTTTTACCAGAAGCATCTGTGATTGGGTTAGATTTCGGGTTAGGCATTTAAAACATTTTAAAACAATATGATTTTAATAGGGGACAAAGTTAAACTTTTTTTTAAAAGCAAAATAAAAATTAGGAATCTTTCAATTAGGAATTCGAAATTACCCCCTCAGTATTTTTACTTATTTCATCTGTAAAATGCCTAATTTTTTAATTGTAAAATGCCTAATAAAAAGGATGTATTTTATAAATCACACTATTTCAATATTTTATCGTATCTTTGCACGGTTTTTGAAGAGACTCACAGTATAACAAGTATTCAAAAACAAAAAAGGCAATATTGCCATTGATTAGATTGCTGATTCAGACGTATTAAGTTTCATACAGTTTTAAGAAACCTGTTTAAATTTTATTATTTCTGAGGATATTCCACCGAAAAAATAAAAGGAATGTTTTTAAACAGCTTCTTAAACACAGTTTAAATGTCATTTAACGATTTGAATCTCATTGAGCCTATACTCAAGGCTCTGAGAACAGAAGGCTATGATACGCCTACACCCATCCAAGAACAAGCTATTCCTATTGTTTTAAATGGTCAAGATTTATTGGGTTGTGCTCAAACGGGTACAGGCAAAACGGCTGCCTTCGCCATCCCTATTTTGCAACTTTTACACAACAAACGCCCAACTGACTCCCGTGCGCCAACACTGATAAAATCTTTGATTTTGACACCAACCCGTGAGTTGGCTATTCAAATTCACGAAAGTTTTTCAGCTTATGGAAAGCATACAGGCTTACGGCATGCGGTAATTTTCGGGGGGGTAAGCCAACAAACGCAAGTAGAATCCCTTAGACGCGGTGTTGATATTTTGATTGCAACACCGGGGCGATTGCTTGATTTGATGCAACAACGCTTTGTAAATCTGCAACATCTTGAAATATTTGTTTTAGACGAAGCGGATAGAATGTTGGATATGGGTTTTGTAACGGATGTCCGTAAAATTTTAACAAAACTACCGCCCAAACACCAAACCCTCTTTTTCTCGGCAACGATGCCCCCTGAAATTCAAGGCTTGGCGAATAATATTTTGACCAACCCGATGAAAATAGAAGTGACACCCGTTTCTTCTACCGTGGACAAGATAGAACAAGCGGTTTATTATGTTGATAAAAACAATAAACCTTCGTTGCTCAATTTTGTCTTACGGGATAAAACCATTGAAACAGCTTTGGTTTTCACACGCACCAAACATGGGGCAGATAAAATAGTGCGTTATCTCAATAATTTCCGCATCAGTGCCGAAGCTATTCACGGCAATAAATCACAAAATGCCCGTCAACGTGCGCTTTTCAATTTCAAAAATCGCCGCACACGTGTCTTAGTGGCAACAGATATTGCTGCAAGGGGTATTGATATTGACGATTTGACGCACGTTATCAACTACGATTTGCCGAATGTGCCTGAAACGTATGTTCATCGCATCGGACGGACAGGACGTGCAGGGGCTAATGGCACAGCGTTAAGTTTCTGCGATTTGGAAGAACGTGAATTTTTGCGGGACATTCAACGTTTGATAGCTAAACAAGTACCCGTTATCGAAGAGCATCCTTATCCGATGCCAAAACCCGTAGAAGTTGTCAGAAATACTGTTTTTATGAAACAGATGCAGATGCGCGGTGGTGGACGGAGACGGCTTTAATAAGTAATCTTTCACTGCTATAAAATATATTTTAAGCTCATAAAAGCCACAGGTTACGTGTAATCGGTGGCTTTTTTGCTTTACACATGAACCAGAATAGAATTAACATTTTTATTTATTTTGTAATTCTAACTCTAAAATCTTTACTTTTGCTTTAAAAATAGCTTCAACATTTTAGTGCCTTTATTGACTGACAACTCCTTGATATGATTCGCTACGAAAAAGACACTCACAATATCGTCACCCTCACACTGGATATGGAGGGCAACCCACACAATATCATTAGCCATGACATTGGCAACTCTTTTATACCCGTTTTGCAGCATCTGAAAACTGAAAAATCGAAGGGATTACTGAGGGGGGTCGTTATTACGTCCGCTAAAAAGAATTTTTTAGTCGGTGGCGACCTCGATTTTTTCCACAACTGTACAGATGGGGCTGAAATATTTAACAGTGCGCAAAAAATAACCGAATTTTTCAGAGACCTCGAAAGCCCCGGCGTACCTGTGGTAGCCGCTATTAATGGCACGGCTTTAGGTCCCGGTTTTGGCTTGGCATTGGCATGTCATCATCGCATTGCATTGGATAATTCAGAGACCCAAATCGGTTTGCCTGAAACCTCCTTAGGTTTGATGCCCAATGGCGGGGCTATTATTCGTTTGATGTGGTTGTTGGGTATTGAAAAAGCCTATCATGTTGTTTGCGATGGTCATTATTATACCCCTAAAGAGGCTCTTGCGGCAGGTGTTGTTGATGATTTGGCTGAAAATTTAGTGGATATGATGGAAAAAGCCCGCGAATGGCTTTTAGCTAATAAAAATTATAGCCGCCCGTGGGATACTGAGGGGGAGACAATCCCTGACGGTTCGGTGCGAGACCCCAAAGTAGGCGCAACAATTCGCCGCTTGACAGCCGAGCAATACAAGCGCAATCGGCATTTAAACCCCGCATTTGAAGCTATTTTAAGCACCTTAGTTGAAGGTAGCCGCGTGGATTTTGATACAGCTTGTAAAATTCAAAACCGCTATTTCACCCAAGTCTGTTTGACGCATGAAGCGAAAAATATGACAAAAGCCTTGTGGTATGATTATCGTTTTATCAAACATGGTGGCAATCGCCCGAAAGGATTTGGCAAGTTTCGTCCGAGAAAAGTAGGTATTGTGGGGGCGGGTTTGATGGGTTCGGGCATTGCTTATGCGTGCGCAAGAGCAGGTTTGACCGTTGTTTTGAAAGATATTTCACGCTCGGTTGCTGAAAAAGGGAAAAGCTATACGGCAGATAAACTGAAACACGCGGTTGAAAACAAGGAAATTACTGAGGGGGAGGTCAAAGAGATTTTAAGCCGTATTTTAGCCACTGAAAAAGTGGAAGAATTTGCAGACTGCGACATCATCATCGAAGCCGTCTTTGAAAATCAGCAATTGAAATCCAAAATCATCAAAGAAGCGGAAGGCTATCTCGACCAATATTGCATCGTCGCTTCTAATACAAGTTCTATCCCGATTACAAAATTGGCTAAAACAACCGCTCGACCTGCGAATTTCTGCGGCATGCGCTTTTTTCGCCCCGTTGATGAAGAGCCGTTGGTTGAAATTGTGAAAGGAGAAGCTACTACCGATGAAACCATTGCCCGTGCCTTTGATTTTATAAAACTGATGAAAAAAGTACCCATTGTGGTGAAAGACAGTTGGGGTTTTTATTCTGGGCGTGTGCGCAATACCTATATTTTAGAAGGCATTGTCTTATTGCAAGAAGGTTTTCTACCTGCTTTGATTGAAAATTTGGGGCTTCAATCGGGTATGAAATACGGACCTTTGGCTTGGGCAGATGATTTAACCTTAGATTTGATAGTTGAGTATGAACGACAAGCCGCTGAACTTTATGGTCCCAAATATATCCGTCACCCTGCAGTGGGCACATTGGATAGAATGATAACAGAAGGTAGAAATGGTACGGATGTGAAAGCAGGGTTTTACGAATATTATCGAGATGGCGAGCGACAATTGTGGCGAGGTTTGAATATTGAAACACCGACCCCTCAGTATAATTTCGTAGAAGTGACCGAGCGATTGCTCTTTGTGCAGGTCTTAGAAGCTTTATGGTGTTTGCAAGAGGGTGTTATCACGACCGTTTCAGAAGGCAATATCGGCAGCATTTATGGCTGGGGATTTCCGTCGGTGCGAGGTGGCGTTTTTCAATTTGTGAATGATTATGGTGTAAAAGCCTTTATTGAAAAATGTGCAATTTATGAAAAACGACATGGGCAGCGTTTCAAAATACCAAAAATATTGAAGGATTTAAAATTTTAAGTAAGACTGGGCAGTAGATTTAGGGTAAGTTTTCTGAGCTATATTGAATTGATTTTTTTGTAGAAATAAAAAATCAATTCAACCTATCTCAAAAAACTTACCCTAAATATACTGCCTAAATTAGGACTTAATCAAACACTATTTTCCTCGTAACAATGTGCTGTTCATTTTCAAATTGCACCTTCGCAATAAATAAACCTTTTCCAATATTGTCTTTTTTAAGAGTGAAAACAGGATTGTTTTGCAGCCCCGAATCAAACACTTGGCGACCCACCACATCGTAAATGCTAACGCGATACCCCCCCTCAGTATGTGCATTAAAATCGAAGGTTGTTGCATCAGAAGCTGGATTAGGATAGATTTTCAAGCTATTTTCAACAATATCTTTATTAGAAGAAAGTGGCACACCACAAATAACTTTTTGAATAAACAGTGAACCTTCCCTTAAAAAATTTAATAAATCTGCAAAATAGGCGGGTCCATAAATTTCACTATGACCCCCACCTTGCACGGTATAAAGATAGGAAGGTACACCTACTTTCTGCGCTTGACGCCTACAAGCGGCACTGCCTTCGGTGCTAAAATTATAGACATTCGGTCCTACATCATAAGGCACAATATTGTCGGCTGTACCATGATAGCTTGTAAAGGGGGCATCCGCTGCATCTATCCAGTCGGCTCTATACAAACCACCAGACATATTAATGACACCTTTCACTTTTGTGGAATAGCCGGGGTTGCCACTTGTGCCCTCAAACCCGCCTTGATTTTTAACAACTGTTCTTAAAAAAGCGGGTATATTATCCGTAGAGTCCAAATGCGCTACATTCATAGCGGTAATTGCACCCGCTGAAACACCACCCACGATGATGTTATTGGTGTCTATTTTGTAGGGATTCCCTTCTTTGGCAGACTTGTATAAATAGCGTAAAGAAGCTTTCATATCCATAATGGCTTGAATAGAAACAGGAACAATTTTGCCAGAGTCGGCAGCACCCAATTTTTGGGTATCCCAAATTCGATAATCAATAGTGGCGCAGACATAGCCTCTTTTAGCAAAAACGCTTGTAAAAATGAGCATATCTTGTCTTTTGCCCGAAATAAAACCGCCTCCAAAAGCGAACACAATAACGGGACGGCGGCTCAAAGTGTCTCCCTTTGGCTCTACAATATCCATAAATAATTTTTGCGTTTCATTCGCAGCGTTGATATTACTGCCAAATTCTACTGTAGTGCTTGTTGTTTCTTGCACAATATCATTAAGATACCGAATACCATTACAACCCAGTGCGTTTTGAGCATGGAGAGAGTGAGGTATGTTTTGCAATAAAAAAGTAAGAATTAAAAAGGTGAAAATGTTTTTCATCTGAAATGTTTTTTTTTAAATGAAATGTTCTGTAATGAAAACTAAGCTCCTGTAATCAAAGCGGAAGCCGTTGTATTAATTTTTAGAGCATGCTCAAAGACAATAGCAGCATAGCCCAGAATGAAAACGACAATAATAGCGATAAGCATATAAATTGATTTTTGTTTTGATTTCCCTTTATTATCTATTTCCTTTGCAAATAAATAAAAACTTTGGGACTAATCTTGAAAAATATATCAAATATAGTGGATTGGCTCAAACAACAGCTGAGTCCACGTCAGTTTTTAGTGTTTGCTGCAGTCGTCGTAGGTCTCTCAGCAGGGGCTATGGCAGCTGTGTTGAAAACATTGGTTCAAGCTGTTGAAAACCTGTTTCATACTGAGGGGGTGTTTTCACCGTTGAAAACGCCTTTCAGAGTGTTCCTTCCCATGTTGGGAATAGGGCTTACCGTTTTATTTGTCCAAAAAATTTTGAAAGGCGATTTGGGCAAGGGCGTATCCAATATTCTCTATGAAATTGCTAAAAAATCAGCTTTTGTGAAACGCCATAAACTGTTTTCACATTTGGTAACCAGTTCATTAACAGTGGGCTTGGGTGGTTCGGTGGGTTTGGAAGCCCCGATTATGATAACAGGCTCGGCAGTGGGGAGCAATATTGCCAGTAGTTTGGGCTTGTCTTACCGCGATAGGGTTTTACTTTTAGGCTGTGGGGCAGCGGCAGGTATTGCGGCTGTTTTCAATTCACCTATTGCAGGCGTCATGTTTGCAATGGAAGTTTTATTGATAGAAACCACGCTTTCTTCTTTCATTCCGCTTATCATTTCAGCAGCAGTTGGGGCATTGTTTTCAAAGATAATTTTCGATGAAAAAATGCTTTTTATTTTTTACCTCAAAGAGCCTTTCAACTACCACAATGTCCCTTTTTACATACTTTTAGGGCTTTTATGTGGCTTTGTTGCCTTATATTTTGTCCGTGTTTCACACAGCATAGGGCATTTTTTTCAACGGATGAAAATTAGCAGCTATGCAAAAGCTTTGATAGGTGGGTTAATTTTAGCTGTTCTGATGTATGTTTTTCCACCACTTTTCGGAGAAGGTTACAACAGTATCCGTCTTATTGCAGATGGCAATGCAGATGATTTGTTGAGAAATAGTATCTTTTCTGAATATCGTTTTCAAAATTGGGCAATTATTGCCTTCATAGGAGCCATAGTTTTCATCAAAGCCCTTGCTACAAGTGTGACATTATCGAGCGGTGGCAATGGGGGAAATTTTGCGCCTTCGCTCTTCGTTGGTTCTTTCACAGGTTTCTTCTTTTCAAAATTACTTAACACTGTTTTCAGCCTCAGCATACCCCTCAGTAATTTCACCATAGTCGGCATGGCGGGCGTATTAAGCGGCGTTTTTTATGCCCCTTTGACAGGTATTTTCTTGATAGCAGAAGTGACAGGGGGCTACGAATTGATTATCCCTTTGATGATAGTTTCTACACTTTCGAGCGTTTTTGTCCGTCATTTTGAGCCTATTTCATTAGAGGTAAAAAACATGATAGAAAAGGGCGAAGTTTTCAGTCAAGACAAAGACCGTAATATTTTACTTATATTGAATACGATGGACATTATAGAAACTGATTTTAAAACCCTTAG
>JAYUQN010000923.1:0-7263 GCA_043756725.1 Saprospiraceae bacterium | reverse complement strand
AGGGGGGTCTTTGAAACGCTTCTGCCCAAGAGATCGAATATTTCAGCTTGTCCTTGTCCTGATTTTTCAGATGAAATATCAATATTTAAAATATCTGAAAATGGATTAGGTGCAATTTTCACTTGTGTTTTATCCAATTCATTGGTGGCACTGATAACACGCTTGGCGTTACCAAACCAGTTGCCTTTATTGGCATCACTGACAATGGTTGCAAAAGTGGTGGTCGGGTTTATTTTATTAGCCGCTAAAGTGATACTTTTCAGTTGATTAACGCCCGTTTGTTCATTTTCAGTGGTATAAAGCAAGCGATTATCTTGACGTGAAAAGCTCGGATAGCCCAAAGTATTATTCGTCACAATACCCCGTTGGGTGGCTGAAACGTCGGTTGTTATATCGCCTGTTTGCGTATTTGCACCATATATGTAATAATCTTCCCCCAATAAAGGACTGCTTTCAATGAGGTCAAAAGCCACAATATAGGGCGAGTTTTTAGCGAAAGTTGGGTTACCTATGCTAACGTCTTCTGGTAGATTGCTAAATAATTTTTCAATATGTCCCGTTTCAAAATTTTTAGTAACATTTGACCAGACATTAACAAAACCGACATCCCAATATTCCAAATCAGCACCATCACTACTGGATATCTGATTGAAAGCATCGTACATCACATTTTCGCCAAAGTGATCCCATTCAAGGGCATCTGAATATTGTACACCATTCGATTTCACACTATCAGAAGAAGTGGTAGGATTATACAATGTAAAAGTTTTAGATTTGCTCAAATCATAAGACCAGACCCAAAGTGTATTATTTTTATCATCAAAACTACCCACTAATTTTCTACCATCTTTTGAAATAGCCACATTTGACCATATCGGCTGGTCTTGAATAATGGTATCTTTATAGGTATTTATTGTCCAATTAATGGCAACACGGTGCATTTTATTATCCAATCCTATAAAAACAATAGTGCTACCATCGTCTGTTACACTGGGGCGGCTAATCACGCCTTGTGAATAAAGGACTGTTGGTTGCGGATTACTTGGCGTGGTTAGCATCAATTTTCCACCATCATCGGTGACATAAATAATCCAGTCAGCACCCCCATTGACAGGAATATCTTGTTGATAATTCGTGCCCGTTGTGCTGCCGCCACCGCCTATACCCACTTGAGTGAAAGCGGTTTGAGCTGCTGTCAAAAGAGCCGTTTCAGCAGGATAAAGGTCTTTACAAGATTGCTCAACCGAGGCGCGAAGGTCAATAAATTTTGACGAAGCAACCAAATATTTGTCTAAAGCGCGGTAATACACTTTTTCCGCTTTGTCTTTTCCAACGGCTGCATTTGTTGCAAAAAGATAAAAAGCATAGTTGGGAATGCCGCTATTGAGATGCACGCCGCCATTATCTTGCGTCCCTTTATATCTTGCATCGTAGTGTTTCGGTTGATAAGAATCATCGTTAAAACTTGTGCCGCCATTATTAGGGTTTGACAAATCGCGTAAGGCTCCTGTGGGAAAAACTGTTCTATTTGTCACTATATCTTCACCCATTTTCCAATCATCACGGTCAATCATAGCTCCGAAAACATCTGCAAAAGATTCATTCAACGCACCTGATTCGCCTTGATAGCGCAAATTGGCAGTATTTTGAATGACACCATGTGAAATTTCATGCCCCGCTACATCCAATGCTTTGGGTAAAGCTGAAAAAACATCTTTGCCATTTCCATAAAACATGGCTGCGCCATTCCAATAGGCATTATCCATTTGAACGCCTTCTTCTGTCACATTTATAAAAGATTCGATATTACCACCTTGTGCATTGATCGAATTTCTACCATGTGTTTGGAGATAATAATCAAAAGTTTTACCTGCATTATAATGCGCTGAAACCCCTTTTTTATCTGCCCAAGTATTGTTTGTAGAAGAGATGAAAAAGGCAGGACCCTCATCTGTATTTTTAAAATCTAATGTTTGAATCACGCCAATAGGGCTATTGGGCATATTGGAAGTTGCAGATTTAAACATACTTTTTGAGGCATCCATTAAGTAGTATTTTGTACCTACTTGATAGGTTTGGATAGTGCGCATGAGGTCAAATAAGTCTGCAGAGTTGGCAATGGTTTTGCCATCTGCTATGACTAATTCTTCATTTGCCCCCCCCTCAGTAAATTTCGGATTTAGGATGTCGGATATTGGTTCACTTACTTTTACTTCGTCTATGTGTTTGGTTATTTCATTATCGCATTTATCACCTATGTGTAAATGACCGACAAGATTGCACGAACTGCCATAACTCTCTAAAATGCTCCCTTTTTCAGCATCTATAAAATACTCGTAACGGTGCAACATATTGGGGTAAGCTGAAATATGCCAAGCCAATTTTTCACCATTTGTTTCATCCTTTACATGAAAAATGACCAATTCGCTCCTAAATTGTTTCCCACCGATGAATTTTTTGCTGTGCTCATCCAATATTTTGAAACCTGATTTGGTTTCCAAATCGGTTTTCACCGCTATTTCAGCCGCTTCTTTCAAAACTGTTGGAATAAGGTTAGTTACTGAGGGGGTCGGAAAATAGTTGCCATTCATCAATTCGATGCGTCCTTGTTTTTCATGCACAATTACTTCGCTGCCCCAAACGGGAATGCCGCCCAATTTTTGATGCATCCGCACGTGCGATTGCCCTAATTCATCTGTATCTATTTTTTTTATTTCAAATTCTTCTGTCGGATTTTTGATGTCCATAGCCGATTTAACGGCTTCCAAATATTGTGTTGCTCGCATTGCTAAAGGCGACTCTTTTGAATCTGTGAGGGGTAAAACGCCTCTAATCATTGTTGGCAACCCTTTGTCAGTTGCTAAAATTTTGAAACCCGTAGGTAGAGCGTGAGAGGGTTTTTGTAAAGCAGGTAATGATTTTATCCGTTGGCTTTGTTGAAACGCAGGTAGGATTTCAGGCACGCCTTTTCCGGGATAGAGTGCTGGGTCCTGAATGGTTTCAATATTACGTGAGGTGGTTGCTTTTTGGGGTAAGCCTTTAGGTTTTTGAGCCACAAGGTTACCCACAGCAAGCGTTAAAATGATAATCGGTAAAATGAGTTTTTTCATTAAAAATCTTTTAAATTATGTGTGAAAGTAGCTTCGGATTTATCCGAACTCGTTTGATGAGCTTTTCCAGAGGAAACCTCTGAATAGCTATTTATTAGAAAATAGATTTTTTTAACGGTTAAATTTGCGTACAAACCTCGCAGGTTAGGTTAAAAAGGGTTGTTGTGTTATAGATAGGGCAATATCTTAAACCAAAGTTATTGTGTTTTAGGTTTTATCAAAAACGCCAAAAGAGTTTTATAAAAATCTTGAACTTCGGGGGGAACAGGTTTGTCTTTACTACCCCAAACGATGCGATTTTCAGCCAAAGCCTCTTTTCCTTTGACGGAGATAAAATAGTAGAGGTTGCCCGGTTCGCTAAATTTCAGGGAATCCAAATTCAAATTATTAGCAGCCGTGAAACACTCTTTAGCTTTTCGTTTGCCAATTTCAGCAACAATTGTGTATTGAGTGGAGTCTTTTAATTTGGTTTGTGCAATGATTTTACCATCTTCGAGCAGGTGGTATTGTTTCACCAAATTGGTAAACCCACCACCACTACCAAAGGCTATGTGCGGTTCGTTAAGTTTTTCCATTAAAAATTTTTTATTACAGCTTACAAAAGTGAGTAGGGCAAACGGAGCCAAAAACGCTATGCAAAAGACATTAAATCGGTAGCTTTTCATGAATTTTAGATGTACGGTTTGATATGAATTGCAGTGTAAATAATCCTAACAAGGGGCAAGTTAGGAATATTCTAAAAGAACAGCAAAATTGAAGCCTAATTTTAACAGAATAGATAGAATTCATTTTTTTAAAATCCTAAATTCAACACGACGATTCTTCTGGCGATTTTCTTCTGTGTCGTTTGTTGAAATAGGTTGGCTCGAGCCAAAGCCATTAGCTTGAAGGCGTCTGGCTTCAATGCCACCGTTGCGGATTATGTATTCCATAACTTGAGTCGCGCGGCGGCGGCTCAACGTAAGGTTGTAATTGACATCCCCGACATTATCAGTATGACCAATAATTTCAATTTCCATAAGCGGATTTTCACGCAATATCTGAACAAGTTTATCCAATTCAACATAAGAACGAGGTAATAACTCAGCCCGCGCACTTTCAAAGAAAATATCTTTTAGTGTAATAACTTTACCCACGACTATTGGCAAACGGGTCAAATCATCGTCTCTAACAGGAATAGCCCGTATGGGTTCTGTTTTTTTAACCGATACATCATCAATATAATAGTAACCGAAGTTTAAGGGATTGGGTACGGAGGGGGCAATCGTTGTTGTTTGATTATCTGTGAAAAAATTGCCAATAATCAACCATTCCGCTTCCGTTTGTGCTGAAAACTTGGCTGTAAATTTTGTCCATTTATCCCCTTCTGCTACCAATACGGGTTCAGAAAACACTTGCGGAATCACATTTAAGCAGCCTTCAGTCATCACTTTTACTTGTTTTTCAGAAAAATAAGCACCCAAATTATTGACACGCAAAGAAGAAGGAAGATGACCAACCCAAAACTCTACGAGGTAATTTTGTCCCGCTACCAATGGTTCTTTCATCTGTATCTGAATATACTCACGGCAATGTGGTTTACCACTGCCACAACCATAAACAGTAATGCCCGCCATACTTTGCCCATTGTGTGGCGATTGTTTGCCAAACCCTTTTTCTGCCCAACTCGCTGGCACACGCACACGAGAGCCATACGCATCGGGTGAAGCGGTGGTGGGCGATACCCAATAGCTCATAACATCATCGAAGTCAGATCCTTTATAGTACCACCCAATGGGATAACCATGAAATTCTTCAAAGCCAGAATTGGGTACAATATTTTGATGCCCCCCCTCAGTATACTGAGCGAGGAGAAGGTGGGTGAGGGTCGAAAGTAGAGCAGTATATAAAAACCGCATTGCCACAATGTTTTATCCGAAGGGATTCCTACGGAAGTAGTTAGTGATTGTTTTACATCTTAATATACTTTTCAATACAGCAATTTTCAATCCATTCCTTGTACCGTGTTTCACTTATTTTTCAATAAAAAATAATGTGTAATGTCTTGAAAGCCACTTCACAACAAATTTAACCTCTTTTAATCAAAAAGTAAAGGGGGAGATGAAGATAAAAGGCGTCAATTGTGTTTTTATGATTACTCTTCAGATGTAGAAATATCCAAATTGGTAATAATTGCGCAGTATAGGAAAAAGAAGGAACCTATTTTATCCGTTTCAATAATATCGTTGATGAGATTGAGGATGAGAATGATAACAAAAGATAGGAGGGTTGCTAATAAAATACCCTTATAAGAACCCCTTGTTTTATGATAAACCTGTTCGGCTTTTATAAGGACATAAAAAATAAATATTAAAAACAAGATAAGCCCCGGTATGCCCTGCTCAATAGCAACGAGCAGATAATAACAATGAACCGTTGAACCTTCAATATTGTTGCTCACATAGGTTTTGAAACTTGTGACCGTATAAGATTTGTAAAAATGATAAAAATTATTGGGTCCAAAGCCCAAAAATGGCTTTTCACCCACCATTCTGAAACCAGCTACCCAACGATAAACCCGCTCCATTGTCGAAATATCTTCGCCCTTCGTGGTCGCTTCTATCAAATTATTGAATTTGGTATGGGTAATGGTTTTTTCAAATTTGGGCGCATAATCAAGGTATTTATTGCCATTCACTAAGTAAGCAACAAAGATTATTATACTTGCGGCTGCTATACCTACAACTATTTTTGTCAACTTAAATTTCACAATAAAATAGTACCCAATAGCACCAAAAATCGCCACATAAGCCGCCCGTGTGAAAGAAAGTTGGATGGCTGCTAAAAACATAATAAACACAAATAAGAGTAGCCACCATCTGTAACTGCCCTTTTTTTGCCATGATATGCCCCATACAATATAGGGTAAAAAAACTGCCACAATGCAGCCATACATCACGTGGTTGCGAAACAAAGGATACATAACACGGTTCACATCTTCAAATGAAAAGTCAATCAAAGCATGTCTGAAAAGTGTCACAGCAACGGCGATACTGAGGGGGATGGCTATGCTCCAAAAAAAGCGTTTAAAATCCTGTTTTTCACGCAGCAAAAGGGCAGCTAAAAAATAGAACGTAACAACATACCAGACTTTGGCAAGGAAATATTTAAAAGATAAAAAAAGGTTTTCAGAATTAATAACGGTGACAAATGTCCAACCAATATGCGCTAAAAGCAATAAAGTAATGGGGTGTTGAAAGAATTTACCCCCCCTCTCCGTAGGAGTCCCTTTCCATAGGAACCCCTTCGGGTCGGACAGTATAACGCCCTTTTTTAAGGTGTAAAACCAATAAATGAGCATTAAACCAATTATTAATGGCTCGGTTGGGAGGTCAGTGCTGAAACCATTGGGCAATTCTATCTCTGTGGAAAGCGGAATACAGGCTAAAAGGAGGAAAAAAATGCTTCTAAAATCGGTGATGGAAACATACACTAAAAGAGCGAAAGGCGCAATTGCCAAAGGGTAAAAACTATCAAAAGCAGCACTCAACCAACAACTGGCTACGATAAGCGTTGCAAAAATGATGAAAAAGGTTTTCATCGGCGCATGGGTTCTATTTTTAGAGATGCTCACGCTGCTGATTCTCTATAATTTTCAATTAAAAGAACACCCATAACGCTGAAAATAAGGGAAACCAAAGCCGCACTGAATATGATAATGCTTCTTTTAGGACGTGATTTCACAATCGGAATTTTCCCTGCTTCTATTAGGACTAAGGCAGATATTTTAGTGCCATAAGCAATGCGCAGTTGTAGAAAACGCTGTTTGTCCTTGCTGATTTGGTCGCGTTCTTGTTCATAAAATTCTTTCATGGCAGAGACGCTGTTGAAACCCAAATTGTAACGTTTCAGCATTTCATTGTTCCTCTTTGTTTCTTCTTCGTAGCCTTTCACAGTCGCTTCCATCATTGCCAAAGTATCGGCTGATACGGAGGGGTTCTTTTTTAAAGATTCCCATTTGGCTTTGCTGCGATAATAATTAGATTCTGCTTCTACGGCAGATTTCGTCACTGCTTCGGTTTGCTTATCAGGGTCAATCACGCCATAGTTTTGACGCAAGCGGGAAAGCGTATCGCCCATGCCCAATAATGTTTTTTCCTTTTCGATAAAACTC
>JAYUQN010000922.1:0-7272 GCA_043756725.1 Saprospiraceae bacterium | reverse complement strand
TAAAGTATATCCACCTCCAATCACAAGTAATGGAGCAGCAATTGCGAGTAGAATTATTGTCCATCGATATAATCCCCAAAATCCAATAATTTTAATATTTGACTCATTATTAGGGTCATACGTTAATTGCACAATGTCTCCTTCTTTATAGGGTGCAGGTCTGCTACTGATAGGACTTATAAATTCTCTTTTATTATTTGATAAATCGTAAAATGAAAAAACGGGTTTATATGTTGTGCTTTTACTTGAAATTTCAATTAATCGAACAACAGTCGCTTCGACTTGTACCCCTTCTGTAAGCAAATTTTGCGTTTTTTGGAAATGTTGAAACGCAAAAAAGCATAAGACCAGTCCAATGATTAATAATAGGGTGTATAAAATTTGGAGCATTTGCGCAATTTTAAATATTGATACAATTAAAGCCATTTCTAAGATTTTTCTATCAAATTTAGCAATTATTGACGTGCACAATGGGGAATCGCAAACTGAAGTTCGTATTACGATTATTTGCCTTGATATTCAGATAAGATTTTCTGAATATTAAAGCTAAAACCATGAGAAACAGCAACATCTTCTGACCAGTGCATCACTTCCCACTGTGTTTTGCCTTGTTCAGATACCATAACCGTTTCAGATTCTGTAAAAATCCATATTACTTTTAATGCGCCATTTTCCAATAATTGCTTAGTTTTTTTAAAAAAATAACTGGCAGGGTCTGGCATTTCTGTCAAATCTGCTTGCGTATCTATTTCAATAATAATGTCTGGCATTTTATCAGAATATTCCGACTGCCAAATTTCATCGAAGGTCATTCGGTCTTTAGCAATCAAAGCAATATCGGCTGCTCGTTGCGATTTTTTGAATTTTAAACCTAATTCACTTGAAAAAAGGTGGTAAAATCTTTCAATATTAAACCCCATTAATCGGGCTATTAATTGAATTATCAGAAAAGATTGTTTTTTGCTTGTTCCCATAATGTCTTCTATTGTGAGTTTTCCCGATAGCACCTCTCGGTAACCACGATAATAAATCGGCGTTCCCTCATCTATTTCATAGATAAGTTCAGGTGGAATGACTTTTTTTAAAGCTTTTACTTTGGGTTTTAAGGTGGCAACAGCTTCCATTATAAATTAATTTTATAGGTTTTGAAAATGTTTAATAAGCATACAAATATACAAAAGATTTGACAACTTTTTGAAAAGTTGTCAAATCTCTAATCCTTATAAAGTTGAAATTAATAACCTGCTGTTTCTTTCGCCACCGTTTTACCCGCTGCCAAACCCAACCGTTTTTTAGCTTCTTCAACAATAGCAACGGTTGCTGTTGCACCAATGCGCGTCACACCCCATTCTCGATATTTCAACATATCATCTAAATTGCGAATACCCCCTGCACCTTTAATTTGCACTGAAGAGGGGCAATTTGCCCGCATCAATTTCACATCATGTTCGGTTGCACCTTTATAGTTATAGCTGCCATCTGCTTGTTTCACATAGCCGTAGCCTGTAGAGGTTTTTACAAAAGCCACGCCGACGGTGCTGCATATTTTACAGAGTTTTATTTTATGCTTGTCTTTGGGTAAAAAATCGTTTTCAAAAATGACTTTTAAGATGGCGCCGTGTTTCACACATTCTTTTTGAATGGCAGCAATTTCTTTTTTCACATACCGCCAATCTTCTGACAGCACTTTGCCGATATTGACGACCATATCTATCTCCGTTGCCCCATCTTTGCAGGCTTGACGGGTTTCAGCGACCTTAATATTGATAGTGCTATTGCCATGTGGAAAGCCTATTACTGTGCAAACCAACACATCCGACCCCCTCAGTATGTCAGCCGCCATCGTGACTGCGTAGGGTTTTATACAGACCGACGCGGCATCGTATTCTTTAGCCAATTCGCAACCTGCCCGCAAATCCTCGTCTGTCATAGTAGGGTGGAGGAGGGAGTGGTCAATCATTTTAGAGACTTCTCTGATAGTGTACATAATTTTAAATTTTTTGAATTAAAAATCCCAATTTAAGTTAAAAAGTTAAAAGTAAAACAAGGTTTGAAACGAGCAAATTTTTATCTCCTATTTTTATCAGTTCACACCTAAAAGTCTGCACTTGGGTGTGCTTTTTTTGACCTCCTCAGTATTTGCGTTCATTTTTGTCTTGTTAAAAGTATTAGTTCAAAAAATAAAACTTCTATCATGGCAACTTTAAGCAACCTATCTATCATTATTCATATCACAGCAGGTGTTCTCACTTTACTAACGGGCCCAATCGCTATTTTTACCAATAATCGCAATACTCGCCTTCACCGTATAGTGGGCAAAACGTTTTTTATTGCGATGAATATTGTCTGCATTTCAGCGATAATAGGGTTTTTCAAGCATCCCAATCAAGGGTTTTATCAATTTCTTTTGGGCATTTCGGTCTTGGTTTATGCCGCAATACTGCGGGGGGTAAGAGCCATACAAATGATGAAAGGTGGGACTATAAAAACCTTTGATTTTATGTATTCTGCTATACTCGGTTGTTTTGCGGTTTGGATGTTGGGCATGAGTTTGTACAATTTTAAACAAGGCATTATACCATTTGCTATCTTATTTTTCATTTTTGGTTTGGGTGCAGCAGACGATACCTTTAAGAATTTCAAAATCTATTCAAAACCTGAAAAATTGACCAAAACAGAATGGCTGTGGACACACGTTCATTCGATGCTTGGGGCATTTATGGCTTCTACAACAGCCTTTACGGTCAATACTGCTCATTATTTGCCGTGGTATATTCAATGGTTTGGGCCCACTTTGATTTTATTACCTTTACAATTTTATTGGAGTAGAAAATTAAAACCCAAACAAGCGACAACGGAAATAATTGCCTAAATTCACCCATAAATCTAAGGAAAAGTGAAAATTTTAAAAGAAATAGGCGTGATTTTTATCGCTTTCGGCATCGGTTTAACATTGCTTGGGATAGTATTTAAGGCAATTAGCCTTGACCAATTTTTGCCCAATATGATTATCAATGGAGTAGGCGGCGCATTGATGTGGTCAGGCAATGGCTATTTAGCTGAATGGTTGAACAAACGTTATCCTTGGGTCGAAAACTCCGTCAAACGATTGATTTTGACAATTATGACAACGATTGTTTATACATTTTTAGCATGGCTTGTGCTTATTTACGTCTGGCAAATAGTTTTCAAAGGGCAATTTGGTTTGAAGGGTTTATATGCAAATTTAAATATTTGGTCTTTTAGCGGTACACTCATGGTTACATTACTGGTTTCAACTTTTGTACATGGCAATGGCTTTTTGACTGCTTGGAAACAGACGCTTATTGAAGCAGAACGCTTAAAAAAAGACCACATCGCTGCCCAATATGAAACACTTAAAAATCAAGTCAATCCGCATTTTTTATTCAATAGTTTTAATGTTTTAACGACACTTGTTCATAAAGATGCGGACTTAGCGGAGCAATTTGTTAGGCAATTATCCAACGTTTATCGCTATGTTTTAGACAGCCGAGATAAAGAAGTTGTACCCCTTGAAATGGAGTTGAAACAATTAGAAGCCTATATTTTTTTAATGAAAATACGGTTTGGCGAGAGCTTAAAAATTGATATAAAACCCATTTTTACTGAGGGGGTATCGGTTGCGCCTTTAACCCTCCAAATGCTTATAGAAAATGCTTTAAAACACAATGCCGTTTCAAAAACGACCCCCCTGAGTATAGAAGTGTTTCAAGAAGGTGCGGACTATATTGTGGTGAAAAATTTGATACAATTGAAAAACAGCGTGGGTGAATCCACGGGCGTAGGTTTAGAAAACATCCGTTCTCGCTATAAGTTTTTGAGCGACAAAGCAATTGCTGTCCTTCAAGAAGACGGGTTTTTTAGGGTAAAAATTCCGATTATAAAATAGAAGCTATTGCTTTTTCAATTTATCAGCAATCACATTTTGAACGTAGAGTAGTTCTAAATTCATTGTTGTGGCTATCATTTCCATTGATATACCTGCTTTTGAATAAAGGTTGAAAACAGCAAGTTCTTTTTCTTTTTTTGCTTGTTTTTGCTCTTGCTCCATCTGTTTTTGCTCTTGCTGCATTTGTTTTTGCTCTTGCTGCATTTGTTTTTGCTCTTGCTCCATTTGTTTTTGTCTACGTTGCATTTGCTTTTGCTCACGCTCCATTTGCTTTTGCTGACGCTCCATTTGCTTAATTTTTGCACGTTGGGCTTCTCCAATAGCAATGTCTGCTTTATATTCCTCGACTGTTTTACCAGTCATTTGATATATAAAGTCACCGATTATTTTGGCAGTACCTTCTCTATAAGCAACCATTGGATTATTTGGATTTAAAAATTTTGAATAATTTTCTACTTCAAAATCACGCTCTAACACATCTGGTAAGAACATGAAATCTTTTACAAAAGTAAGCAATTTTGTCATTCTATCAATAGGAATATTCTTTTTTTGTGCCAATTCAAACACTTTACGCTTAAAAGCGAATCTTCTTTCAGCATCATTAACAGTCTGATATGTATATAAAACTGCTAAAACTGCGATAGCAAAAGGATTATCAGAAGCTAATAGTTTTTTCTCATTTTGTGTCGCTATAATATAACTTATGTAGCGATAAATAATTTCTGTACCAAAGCATTTATGATAATATTCCAATGATTTAGGGTCGGGCGGTGCACCTGTAAAAATGGCTAGGGCGGTAATATCTTCTATGTCATACCACAAATAAATAAGTGACCGATAAACATACATGCGCTTATTAAAGGCACCTTCTGGCTCGTGTTGAGCTTCGGCATGGAGCAAAAGATAATGGTCTGCGCCCGATTTCAAACTCAATTTGGCTAATTTGTCTGTAAACTTTCTTTTATCTTTGATTTTGAACCGCCCTTTTAGGGCATTGATTAACTCTTGCTCTAAAAAAAGAGGTGGAATAGTCCAGTCAATCGCATTATGTAAAATAGGGTGCATAAGCGCAACGCCATCTTCGAGAAACTCTGTCAAAAGAGTTTTCAAATACTCGTCTAAATCTACTTTTTTATTATCTTCGCTTTTATCGGTTTTCTTCATAATAGTTATGTTAAGTTTAAGATGAGTACAAAGATAAAAACGTTTTTAAACGTTTCTAATATTTTGATAATCAATATTTTATATTTAAAAATCGTATGAGAATAATAATTATAGAAGATGAAGACTTAGCCGCAGAAGGGCTTAGTATTTCACTAAAAAAAGTGGATAAAAGCATCGACATCATCGCCATTTTAGATTCTGTGAAAACAGCAGTGGCGTGGTTTCAAAACAATCCCGCACCCGATTTAGCGTTTTTTGACATTCAATTAGCCGATGGCGTGAGTTTTGAAATTTTTGAAAAAACGGCTGTCAAATGTCCTGTTATTTTCACAACTGCTTATGATGAATATGCTTTAAAAGCGTTCAAAGTAAATAGTATTGATTATTTATTGAAACCTGTGAGCGTAAGTGATTTGTCAAAAGCGTTTGAAAAATGGCGTTTGCTCAAAGGAGAGTCGTCAAACGCACCCCCTCAGTATTTTGACGATTCTGCGATGCGCCAAATGATGCAACTGATGACTCAGCGCATAACCACCCCTCAGTATAAAACCCGTTTTATGGTCAAAATAGGAGAACAATTACAAGCAATTGTGGTGCACGATATTGACTATTTTTATGGTGAAAATAAAACCGTTTGGCTGCGGCATCGCAATGGACGCAAATATTTGATAGATTATACCCTCGAACAATTGGAAGATATGCTCGATCCGATGCGTTATTTTAGAATTAATAGAAAATACATTGCTTCTATTGAATCTATTACAAAAGTGACGGCATATACCAATAGTCGCCTAAAAATCCTTTTGAAAGAACCACCCGATAAAGAAGACATTTTAATCAGTCGTGAAAAAGTCGAAAATTTCAAAAATTGGTTGGGCAAATGACCTTTTAGGCTAAATTGCTGTCTTGTTAAATTGTTGAATCACTATTTTTTGTATTATTACAGCACAAAACAACAATCCAACAATTTAACAAAACATCAATTAATTAATATGGCACAATTTAAAGCCCTTGATTGGCAACGCAATATTTATTTATCGGGTTTTACGGGCAAAATGCCGCTTATTTCACCCGATTGGACAAAATTGGAGCAACAAGCGATTGCTAAAATGAGCAAAGAAGCCGCTTCTTATATTGTCGGTGGCGCAGGTCTGCAAAAGACGATGGACAATAACCGTTCTGGATTCGATGCTTATCGAATTTTGCCCAAAATGCTTCAAAATGTTGAAAATCGGGATACTGCTACTGAAATTTTGGGTGTAAAAATGCCGTCTCCTTTTTGGCTTTGCCCTATTGGTGTGGCTGAAATGGTACACCCTAAAGCCGACCTTGCTATTTCAAAAGCAGCAGCACAAACGGGGATTCCCTACGTTTTTTCCAATCAAGCATCTATTCCAATGGAAAATTGTGCGGCGGCGATGGACGATAGTCCGCGTTTTTTTCAATTGTATTGGTCGCGTTCAAGAGATTTGGTGGCTAATTTTGTGCGTCGTGCAGAAGCCTGCGGCTGCAAAGGTATTGTTTTGACATTGGATACAACCTTTTTAGGTTGGCGCACACGCGATTTGGATTTGGGGTTTTTACCTTTTTTACAAGGTAAAGGCATTGCTCAATACACGTCTGACCCAGTTTTTCAAAAAATGATAGATGATGAACTGACAAAACCCAAAGATGCTGTTGATTTTAAACCTAAAATCACGTTTTCTACCATAAAAAACCTCATTACAGCCGTCAATAATTATCCCAGTAAAGACGGTTTTTTAACAAAATTGCGCTCTGGCAGACCTATGACGGCTGTAAGATTATTCACAGGTTTTTACACCAATCCTGCCTTAACTTGGGACGACCTTTCTTTTTTAAGACAACACACCAAACTGCCTATTTTTTTAAAAGGCATTTTACACCCTGAAAATGCTAAACAAGCAGTGGATTATGGCATGAATGGCATCGTGGTTTCCAATCACGGGGGCAGACAAGTGGACGGTGCAATCGGTGCAATAGAAGCCTTGCCAGAAATAGTAAAAGCCGTAAATGGGCAAATTCCGATTGTTTTAGACAGTGGTATTCGGGGTGGAGCAGATGTGTTTAAAGCCTTAGCATTGGGGGCAAGTGCGGTTGGTTTGGGTCGTCCA
The DNA here is from genome assembly GCA_043756725.1 of Saprospiraceae bacterium. Lineage (GTDB taxonomy): Bacteria > Bacteroidota > Bacteroidia > Chitinophagales > Saprospiraceae > JAAFJT01. The sequence goes on along the minus strand of JAYUQN010000922.1, from coordinate 66 downwards.
TATATTTATGGTTTGGCTTTGGGTGGGCAACAAGGTGTTTATGAAGTGATTCGACATTTGCAAGCC
>JAYUQN010000921.1:0-2740 GCA_043756725.1 Saprospiraceae bacterium | reverse complement strand
CTCTTTTTTGGATGAAAGTGGATGATAAAAAAGTCAAGTTAAATTCATCGGATATTACATGGGCTGTGCGTACACGCTCTCGGACGCCTCAAAGTGGTTTGAACCTTACCACTGTGAAAGAATATAAAAAATTAGGTTTGGGCATGCCTATGAAACATTTTTTGAATGCCGCAAATACGGATACTAAAATGCCACTTTATAGCACAACAATGGGTTGGCAGCAAAAAGAACTTCTCTCTTTTGATGAAAGGGAAAGGTTATTCATTTCGCAAGATACGATTCAAACAGTTGACCCCATCACTTACGAAACAAAAGTCAGAATTGTAAAAAATACGCTTAATCCAGAATCTATTGATCAAGCCCGTCTTATTCAAGAATGGGCTTGGAACAATAAAAGTAAAAGCCTTTCCGTGCGGCTTGTGGGGGTTGCGCCTATGAAAGAGGTGTTAGACGACGCTCATAATTTTCTTTTCCGTATGCCGCTTTTTTATAGACGGTTTGAAGATTGATGAAGTGCTTTCAAAGAATAAGCTCCTCAATTTTACCCTCTTCATCGCGCCGATAAAGACAAGCGCTTGCCGTTTCTCTGCTTATAAAATAATATAGCTTCCATCAAGGCGTTTTTTATAGTCGATTTGAAGATTGAATACGTTTTAGTAGAACATTGACACCACTGATTTTACAGATTAAGCGAATAAGTATGAAAGTATATTGAAATCCTTAAAGTTCTTCCTTAAACCCAATCAACTCTCGAGGCTCATTTTTCTTTTCCGCAAGTCCTTCCAAAGCTTGAATCACTTGTTCAAATTGGCTGTCATATTTTTCCTCCATCATATCCATTCTTTCGGTCAGTTCATTGTAGCCACTTATGAGTTGACGCAATTTCACAAATGTACGAACAACGAAGATGCTGGCTTTTACGGCTGTTTCACTGTTTAAGATACTGGCAAGCATCACTGCACCATGTTCTGTGAAAGCAAATGGTGGGTAGCGTAAGCCACCTCTGTTTTCATCAGTTTTTGAGGACGCAAATTGCGTCCTCAAGTTTGAAATTTTGACATCACAAATTAGAATCTCAAAGTTTACCCCCCTCAGTATAAAAGCATTATTTCATAAAAAATGACGTACCACACAAGGCGAGAGGGGCGATTTATTTTTTTTTTTTGAAAAAATGAATTTTTTCAAAAAGAAAAATAAATCCACTTTAGGGTTTTAACCCTATATCAACCCTTTTTACCATATCTTTTTTCGCCCACCCAAGCCCAAAACGCCGAGCAAACCCCTTGTCAATTCTCGCACAAGGGTTGTTCCTACTTGTTTGGCTACGGGCGATTTCAAGACTTTTTCAAACATGCCCGGTTCTTGTTTTTGGGGTTTTCCACCCGATTGAGATGTGCTGCCACCGTTCATACCTTCAATTTTTTTAGATAAAACCTCGTATGCACTCTCCCGATTGATGACTTCGGCATATTTATCAAAGATTTTTGACCCCCTCAGTATCTGGTCTATTTCAGACGCCGAAAGAATGTCCATGCGCGATTGGGGCGCACGCAACATCACTTGAACTAAGGGTGAAGGAATCCCTTTTTCATTCAAAACTGTTATAAAAGCTTCCCCAATACCCAATTCGGTGAGGAGGTTTTCAACATCGTAGTAATCCGTCAAAGGGTAGTTTTGCGCAACAAGGCGAATATTTTGACGGTCTTTTGCGGTGAAAGCGCGCAAAGCGTGTTGCATTTTCATACCCAATTGTCCTAAAACGGCATCGGGAATGTCTTGTGGATTTTGCGTACAGAAATAAACCCCTACGCCTTTTGAGCGTATGAGCTTGATAATAGTTTCAATCTGATTTTGCAAGGCTTTTGAGGCTTCGCTGAAAACAAGGTGGGCTTCGTCAATGAAAACACAGAGTTTCGGTTGTTCCATATCGCCTTCTTCTGGGAAAGTGGCGTAGATTTCAGCTAAAAGTTGGAGCATAAATGTTGAAAACAGTTTGGGGCGGTCTTGAATATCCGTCAAACGCAGGATGCTGATGATGCCTCGACCTTGATTGTCAAGCCGCATCAAATCATCTACTTCAAACGATTTTTCACCAAAAAAAGTCGCTGCGCCTTGCTGTTCTAACTCTATGACACGGCGCAGTATTGTGCCTATAGACATAGATGAAATATTGCCATAATCCCCTTTCAACGCGTCTTTCCCTTCGTTGATGAAATAATTGAGGACTTTTTTGAAATCGTCTAAATCCAATAACAATAAGCCATTGTCGTCACAATATTTGAAAACCACACTTACAATGCTGCTTTGCGTGTCGTTGAGGCTCAATATTTTTGAAAATAATACAGGGCCAAATTCAGTTACCGTTGACCGCAATCGAGCACCTTTTTCATCTGAAAGGGTCAAAAACTCAACAGGATTGCCCTTGGGCGTGTAGGAAATACCGATTTTATGATGCCTTTCATCAATTTTTTGATTTCTTTCACCTGCCACAGCTATGCCTGAAAGGTCACCTTTAATGTCCATCAACAGGACAGGAGTACCTTTTTCAGACAATTGCTCGGCTAATACTTGAAGGGTTTTGGTTTTACCCGACCCCGTTGCACCCGCTATCAATCCATGACGGTTCATGGTTTTTAAAGGTATGCTCACGGTACAGTTTTCAACAACCTCCCCATCCAACATAGCACCGCCCAAAATGATGCTGTCGCCTTTAAATTGATATCCCGTCGTGATTTGGGAT
>JAYUQN010000920.1:0-2744 GCA_043756725.1 Saprospiraceae bacterium | reverse complement strand
GTGAAGGGTTATTTTCTACAACTTCTGGATTGTTATCCTTTAAGCCAAATTTGGCAAGGAATTTTTCTGATGGTGTCATAATGGATAATTTTATGAGTTAATGAAATTTGATATATACTTTTGAACAGTAGATTTTGTGCAAAACGCATAAGAACAAAAATGGTTTTTTTATTTTTTTGAAAAAAAAATAAAAAATCGCCACCTTTTTTCGGCATGAACATCGTTTTATCTTTGCACTAAACCTACTATTTAATAAGTACAGAAAGTGCTAAAATACTGAGGGGGGGTCACCAAGTTCTATTTTTCATAAATTGGTCTAATTCCGCTCTTGACATGGGTAATTTTTTAGGATTATCATCCAACCATTTCAAGAAATCAGTTTTAATCTCTGCTGTCCACTGCGTATCTATTTGCCCCGGCGTATATTTTCCTTCACGCAACCTTTGATGACCAAAGGCATCGCGTAAAGCAATAAATTCAGCATTGAGTACCACATCCTCAACCAAGTGAGCAGGAATGAAAACAATACCCCCTTTTTTTGCCAATGCAATATCTCCGGGTAAAACAGTTGCCCTGCCGATGCGTATAGGCACATTGATGCCCCCAAGCATCATCTGTTGGATATAGGAAGGGTCATATCCTTTCATCCAAGCATTAAAACCCTTGATTTCAGCCAAGCCTTCAACATCACGAACGGAGCCATAAAAAATGACGCCTCGGTGCGATTTGGCGTAAATAGCGTTGCCCAAATTATCACCTATCAAAGTGCCATCCACGATTTTACCATAGCTGTCAGCAACATAAATATCGCCGTCTTTTAGCACATCTATGGGCCACGAATTGGTCGCCCCGATTCGGGCTTCTGCTTTGCCCTTATCTTTCATAATCTTATCATAATCGGGTCTTAATGGCAGATATTGCGCTGTGACAACCCTTCCAACCATCACAGAGTCGGGATTCAAAACCATCCAATCGCCTTCAAATTGGTTGTGATAGCCATTGTTTCTTAAAATGCCCCAAGCTTCTTCAAGGCGCACCGCTTTGAGTCGTTCAAACCATTTGTCAGGCACTTTGGGTCTGCCATCTGCCGAGCGTTCTCCTACCCAATTGGGGGTTAAGGCTTTAATTTGGTCATTTGTGAGCGTCACGTGTTGACCCCAAAGGGAAGCGGTTAAATAGGTGGTTAATAGGAGTGGGAAAAATAGTTTTTTCATCAGTATTCGTTTTAATAGTGAAGTTAAAAAATAGATAAAAACTTAGCCGAAAACCCAGAAAGTGGGTTTGTTTTTATTTTTTCCAAAAAAATAAAAACAAACCCTCCCTTTCTTCTGCTAATCGAAGCGCAAATGCTTGTAGCTAAGTTTTTACAAAAATAGGTAAGCAAGCGGGTTTTGTCTATATACGCAGTCCTCTTTTACAAATGTAAAACAACCTCCGAATAAAAAAAGCAATATTAAAACATATTTTTACTGAGGGGGTGATTTAATTGGCGATTTTCGCTATACAACATATTTTTGTAAGTATTTTAAATGAAATGCAAATCAATATTTTAAAATATCATATAATTACGTAATTTTATATTTCAACAGTGCCTAAAAAACATAATCATTATCTGCCCAATTCAGATTATTTTTTACTTCTTACCTTTATTTGAAATATTGTCTTAATATTGTCGTAAAATTTATAAAATGAGATTTAACGCAACGGGGTAGAGCTTATACTCGTTTAGGTGAAAATAGAGATAAACCATCTTTTTAACTTTTCACATACTTGAATTTAATTATGCAGACTAAGGTTCTTTTTAAAACGCTAAGTCTTTTAGCCTTAATTACAACTTTAATAATAGCTTGTAAACACGAGCCTACACTTTACCCGGGAACAGCCACGACGGATGTCATTATTAAAACGGATACCACAACCGTTAATAATGTGTCGGGTTGGAAATGCAACGCTGATACGGCATATTTTCAATATGATGTGTTGCCTGTTCTTATTTCATCTTGTGCCACCAGTGGCTGTCATGACGCCATTACCCGTGAAGATGGGTATCAATTGACTGATTATGCCAGTACCATAAAAAAAGGTATAAGTGCTGGCAGAGCGTCAAATAGCAAACTTTATACTGAAATTGCCAGTGGTAGTATGCCACCCCGCAGCTCAGGTATCACAATGACACAAGCGCAGAAAGACATAATTGCTAAATGGATTAATCAAGGCGCTAAAAACCTATCTTGCAATCCTAACTTTGGCACTTGTGACTCGACGAATGTGAAATTTTCAACCTTTATTGCGCCTTTGGTACAGAACAAATGTCAAGGCTGTCATACAGGCACATCGGCAGGTGGCGGCATCAAATTGGATAGTTATGCCACGATTAAAACGTCTGTTCAATCGGGTAAGTTTTGGGGTAGTATCGTCCATACAACGGGCTATTCTCAAATGCCTAAAGGCTCAGCCAAATTGCCACAATGCGAGCTTAATAAAATTCAAGCATGGATAAAACGAGGCGCAATCAACAATTGACAATTTCACAATTGACAATGGACAAATTGCGAATTGTCCGTTGTCCGTTGTCCGTTGTCCGTTGTCCATTGTGAAATTGTCAATTGTCCATTGTGAAACAACCTATATCCTCTTTTTATCGTATAAGTAGTAATGTTGAAATAAACGCTGTTATTGACTAACCACGTCCTTTAGGGCGTGGGGCGGAAATTAGACTATTTTAAGGCTTTAGCCGGTCATGT
>JAYUQN010000919.1:0-21023 GCA_043756725.1 Saprospiraceae bacterium | reverse complement strand
AAAAGCGTTTAGTAGAAGCACAATTTTTAGGGCGTAAAACCCTACGTGGTTTTTATGATTATACTAAAATGAATGATAATCAAGCGGTTGAAATAGATGCTAAAAAATCAGATTATATATCCAACCGCATTTTAACGATGCTTATCAACGAAGCCTACGATGCTCTTTATTGGCATATAGCTTCCCAAAAAGATATTGAAACGGCTATGACTAAGGGTGTAAGTTATCCAAAAGGTTTGTTACAATGGGGGGAAGAAATGGGCTTGGCAACAGTTGTTAAAAATATGAATGATTTATATGACACCTATCGAGAGGAAAGATATCGCTGTTCTCGTTATTTCATCTCTTTTTAAACTATTTCCCGTTTTTTGCATTACATTTATAAGTTTCAATTACTTCTGAAAAAACAGAATTTTAAAAATCACGTCTCTATACATAATAAATATGGATTGGCAAGAAGGTAAAGACAAGTTTATTCAAGCATGGGGCGCATTGGGCAGCGAATGGGGTATCAACCGAACAATGGCGCAAGTACACGCCTTGTTGATGATTTCACCCAACGCACTGACAGCAGAAGATATTCGGCAAGACCTCAAAATCTCGATGGGCAATGCCAATATGAATATTCGCGCCTTGATGGATTGGGGTTTGGTCTATAAAGAGCTGCGTTCGGGCGAGCGCAAAGAGTATTTTGTAGCTGAAAAAGACATGTGGAAAGTCGTGCGCCAAATCATCATCAACCGTAAAAAAAGAGAATTGGAGCCAATGCTCAAAATTTTAGATGAAATAAGTGGCGTCAAAGAAGATTGTCCAGAGGCACAAGCCTTAGCAAAAGCGGTTCAAGATATTAAAATGTTTTCTTCAAAAGCCGATTCTACGCTCAATATGCTCATAAAAGCCGACTCCAATTGGTTTGTCGGCACTTTTATGAAAATGATAAAGTAAAGCACAATGGATAAATGACAACGGACAATTTTACTAATCTTGTAGTAAAATTGTCCGTTTTTCGTTGGGCTTTAGGCTTTAAAAAATATCTTTGCAGCGATTTGGGTTTTGACTCCAATTTTGGTAAAAATACTGAGGGGTAAAAACAATTTAACAATACAGCAATACAACAATTTAAAAAATAATTATGGGCGCACCTTCAATTTCAGTAGCTGGGAAAAAAGCAACACGTGACGGTTTCGGCGATGGTATCCTTGAACTCGGCAGACAGAACCCCAAAGTCGTGGCTTTGACCGCCGACCTTTTAGGGTCTTTGAAACTTGATAATTTCATCAAAGAATTTCCCGAACGTTTCATACAAGTCGGCATTGCCGAAGCCAATATGATAGGCATCGCCGCAGGTTTGGCGACAACGGGTAAAATACCTTATACCACCACTTTTGCCAACTTCTCAACAAGCCGTGTGTATGACCAAATACGTCAATCGGTGGCTTATTCCCATAAAAATGTAAAAATTTGCGCTTCTCATGCAGGCGTTACGTTGGGTGAAGATGGCGCAACCCATCAAATTTTAGAAGATTTGGGTATGATGCGCATGTTGCCGGGCATGACGGTCATTAACCCATGTGATTACAACCAAACCAAATTGGCAACGATGGCTATTGCTGACCATTATGGACCCGTTTATCTCCGTTTTGGTCGCCCCTCTTGGCCCATGTTCACAGAAGGTTTGCCTTTTGAAATTGGTAAAGCTTTGCTTTTGACAGAGGGGAGCGATGTGTCCATTTTTGCGACAGGTCACTTGGTTTGGAACGCTTTAGAAGCCGCGAAAGCCCTCGCTACTGAGGGGGTCTCTTGCGAAGTTATCAATATCCACACCATCAAACCGTTGGATGCTGCCGCCATTTTAGCTTCTGTTTCAAAAACAAGATGCGTGGTGTCTGCCGAAGAACATCAAAAAGCAGGCGGTTTAGGCAGTGCGATTGCGGAGTTGTTAAGTCAAAAAATGCCTGTTCCGCAAGAGTTTGTCGCTGTTAATGATACGTTTGGTGAAAGTGGAACGCCCGACCAATTGATGGCAAAATATGGTTTGGGGGTGAGTGATGTTATCAATGCGGTAAAAAATGTTTTGAAAAGAAAAAAGTAAATACGGATTAATATAAAACTCTTACAATTGCCACTTGTTTAAGAACGAGTGGCAATTTTTTTGCCTTATGTAATATCTCTTGATAATTACATGGCATAATATTCTTATCGTTAATAATGATTCTGCTTAAACTGACCAAATGCACTCGAAATATTAATAAATAATATAAAAGAATAGTCTAAATATTTCATACTTTTAAAATAAAATGTATTTTTGTGAAAAAAAATAAAATGCAACGTCTAAATTCCATACTTCAAAATTTAAATCTTTTTGATGGACAAAAAGATTATAGGGGTGTTTTGTTTAGTCACGATTGGAAAAATACTTTTAGTTATGAAATTACAGAAAAACTTAATGATGTAATTCAACCTGATGCAGTATATCAATTTGATAATCAACCTTTTATTTTATTTTTTGATTTTACACAACTAAAGAATGATAGTAAAATCATTGATTTTCATCACCAAGTATGGTGCTTTGATAAAGCACCAATTGTGATAGCTATTTATGAAAAAGATATTAAAATATATAATGCTTTCAAATATGAAAATAATAATAAATTAAAACAAATTGTTATTAAAGAAGATGAAATTTATAGAAAATTTTCATTTTGGGAATTGCAATCTGGTAAGACTTGGGAGTGGTTAATAAAAAACTATAAAAATGATTTCAATTTCAAATATCGCGTCAATCAAAAACTATTTGATAATATAAAATCACTTCGAACTTACCTTACTACTTCTAAAATACAATCTGTAACAGAAAAAGATGCAAATATTTTTATTTTACGTTTAATTTTTTCCCGTTACCTGATTGATAGAGGTGTAGATATTTCTAATTTTATTTATGGTGATAGTTTGGAGAAAAAGAAACAATCTTTTAATGATTTAATTGCAGATAAAATTCGGATAGAAAGTTTTTTCGAACACCTCAAAAATCAATTTAATGGTAATTTATTTGAGAATCAATTAGATATACATGAAGAAAATTTAAAAATAATTTCTAATATATTTAAAGGCAATTTTGAGACTAATCAATTGTTGCTTTTTGATATATATGATTTCAATATCATTCCTGTTGAAACAATAAGTGGGATTTATGAAGCTATTATTAACCCTGAAACCCAAAAACAAAACTCGGCAGTTTATACACCTTCTTTTTTAGTAGATCATATACTAACTGAAACAATTGATATTCATCTAAAAGATAAATCAACTTTCAAATTGCTTGACCCTGCATGTGGCTCAGGTATTTTCTTAGTTCAGGCTTTCCGTAGATTAGCGCAAAAAGCTAAGGATAGAGAGCCTGAAACACTTTGTAACTTAGTTAAAGAAAATCTTTTTGGAATTGATCGAGATGTCAATGCCTTAAATGTGGCTATTTTTTCTATTTATGTAGCCATCTTAGATTTCAAAAAGCCTATTGACATATTAACCGTAAAACTGCCTAATTTACTTGATGAAAATCTTTTTCGTAATGATTTCTTCAATGTAGAGGATGCTTTATTTGATGAAGAACCTACCTTTCATAAATATAATGAAAGATTTAAATCTATTTCATTCGACTTTATTGTAGGCAATCCTCCGTGGGGTAAAAAAAACAATCCTAAACACGATCAGTTTCATTTAAAATACATAGCCAATAACTATCCTAATATTATCTCTAAATTCGAAATATCTCAAAGTTTCATTCTTAGGAGTAAAGATTTTTGTAAGGATAATACAATATGTGTTTTTATAGTTATTTCAAGTGCTTTTCATAGTATTTGGGCAAAAAAATTTAGTAAATACTTTTTTGAAAATTTTTTTGTAGATAAATTTTTTGATTTATCCCCTGTTCGGCACTTAATATTTAACGCAGCGGCACCTGCAGCAGTTGTATTTTATCGTTATGCTCGAAAAGAAGGAATTTCACACAATATAACTACACATATATCGCTCAAATACAATTACTATGTAGAACATTTTAGAAAATTAGTCATTGATAGTCAAGAAATTAAAACTGTGTCTCAAAAAGAGTTGGCTAATCAACCTTGGTTACTAAAAACATTACTTTATGGAACTAAATTAGATAAAATTTTAATTAAAAAATTAAAGAAAATTAATTTTTCTATTGATAATTATTTAGTAAAACGAAATAATGAAGCTATTGAAAAAGTATTCTTTTATGGAGATGGGTTAAAAAAATGGAATAAAGAAATAGGCGACTCGTTTAATGAAATTAAGGAAATACCCATAGTTGAGTTATCGCAAATTGAACCTATAATAACACAGGTAGAGCCAAACAATTTACCCAAACTAATTGATTTATATGTTAAAAGTGGTCGAAAAATAGAGCTTTATAAAGGTGGTAGTAGGATCTTACTTCCTCCTCATCCTGAGAAAGAAACTGAAATCGTTGCTTCTTATATAAACGGCGATGCTGTTTATAGAGAAAAAGTTCTTGGTATTAGTTCAACTGATATTGATTCTTTAAAAATTTTATTAGCTATTTTTAATAGTGATTTATTTACTTATTATCAATTTTTAACCTCGGGAGCATGGGGAACGTTCTTTCCAGAAATCAAGCAGGAAGAATATAAATCTTTTCCTTATATTGAGCCAATACAAAAAACTGTACTAATACATTTAGTTGATAGACTCCTTGAAATATCTAAAAATGAACAAGATATTTTATTAGGTGGTAATAATAATAAACTAGAAAAAGATACTATTATGCTATCTATAAATAATATTATTAATGAGACCTATGAATTAGATGAACTCGAATGTGATCTCGTAAATTATGTATTGAATATTTCAAGATATGAATTTAAAAAAGACAAATATGATTTAATTAGCCGTAGTGTAACTAATTCAGAATTGTTAGATTATGCCCATATACTGTATACCCATTTTTCAAATCTATATAACAGAGAAGGAGAGTGCTTTACTATTGAGATTCGTTCATTTTCATATTTTACAGCGTTGAAATGTCGAATAACAAATTTTGTTATTAAGGAAAAAATAAATTTTGTAATGGAAGATAGTGTTATCTATGAAAGATTATTCGGGAGTCTGTTAGTAACACCTTTAAGTTCCGATATTTTTATCAAAAAAGATATAAAAGGTTTCGAAAAAGATGGTTTTTATATTATTAAACCCAATCAATATAAACATTGGCATCCTGCAATTGCACACAATGATATTAGTGAATTCATGACAGCATTAGACTTGATGTAAGCTGAAAATCAATGATTTATGATTTTCATAAAAAATTTATATAAATTTACAGTTAAAAATATCATGCTTAATTATCAAGAAATTAAAAATGACCGTCAATGGAAAGGGACAATAGCGCTTTCCTCTGTGCAGTTTCATCACCTTTGCAAATCTTTTAAGGCTAGTTTTGAAGAAATAAATGAAATAAGTTTAACAGAAATAGAGGCAAATTTAAAGAGTAATTTTTTATTAAAAACGTATGAAGATTGTCTATTTTATGTTTTATTTCAATTAAAAAATGGACTCTCTTATGATAGTTTAGGGTTACTTATCAGCACGGATGGTAGTAATGCACAACGCAATTTTGAAAAATACTTATCCGTCTTAGAATTAGCCCTAATTAGCTTAGGAGCGATGCCCAAACGAGGCTTTAAAAACATTACAGAATTTGAAGAATATTTCAAAAATGAACCTGAATTAACGTTAGATGCTACGGAACATTCCACCCAGCGTCCTTCGGACTACGATGCCCAAAAAGAGGCATATAGTGGAAAAAAAAACAACATACGCATAAAGAACTAATCATTAGCAATCAGAAAAGACAGATTTTATATATCAGCGAAACGTATAAAGGTAAAGAACATGACTACAGTTTATTGAAGCAAGAATTTCCGCCTAATGTACTTTGGTTTAATAAATTTATAATCCATTTAGATTTGGGATTTCAAGGGTTTTTAGACTTATATCCGTGTAAAAAATTAAATATTCCGATTAAAAAATTGAAAGCGATTAAGGGAAATAAAAATGAATTAAAAGATGAACAAAAAATTTTTAATACAGGTTTAGCTAAACAAAGAATTTATGTTGAACATGCTATCGGTGGTATGAAACGCTATAAGATTTTAGTGCATAGAAATAGATTAAAAAATAAAGAAGTGATTAATCAAACTATTGGTGTCTGTGCGGCGCTTTGGAATTATACCATTGATTGTAACTAATTGATTATCAATTCACAGCAAGTCTATTATTTAAATCAGACCTCAAAAAACAATTATCCCCTATTCTATGAATACAGAATTAAATGCAGATGAATTTGAATTAAACGATATCTATACTCGGGTACTTCGTAATGTACTACAATGCTTTATAGGTAATTATCACAGTATGATATCTGATAAAGAATCGTTTAATTATCCAGCAACAAGCTTAGAAGATTTAATAAGAAATATATTTATAAAAAAATATGTTAGAAAAAATAAAATGAAATATGGGTTAGACACAATCCGGTTTGAAGTTGAAACAGGAACAATTAACGAATCTTTCCATAATGAAGGCTATATTGACATTCAAGTTATTAATATTTATAATTATGGGGATGAAGATGAATATTTTGCTTTTGAATGTAAACGATTAAAAAACAATGAAAAAAACAAAGACTATATTGATAAGGGAATATTACGTTTTGTCAATAATAAGTATGCTGAAAAAATGTTCTTTTCAGGTATGATAGGTTTTGTAAAGGATAGTGTTATAACAATAGATACTATTGCAGAAGACATCAAAAAACGGATAACTAATATAGACAGTACTATTTTGACTTTGAATAAAGTTAATATAGCCAAAAATTTCGAGTATTGCTACCATTCAAAACATCAACGTATCAATAATTCTCCAATTGAGTTGTATCATCTTTTACTTGATTTTCAGAATATCACATTTAATTTAAATACTCTATGAAAACTTGCCGAAAATCCTTACCTATGATAGATTAAGTCTTTTAATATGTTTTCCAATACCTTTTTAACCGCAAAATGGCACAATCTCATCATGGCAAATTATGAGATTGACCCTAAAATTTTAGAAAAATACATACCAGAAGGCACTGAATTGGACTTGTGGCAGGGGCGATGCTATGTTAGTTTGGTTGGTTTTATGTTTTTGAAAACGAAGGTTTTAGGTATTGGTTTTCCTCTACATCGTGATTTTGAAGAAGTAAATTTGAGATTTTATGTGAAATATCGGCATCCTACTGAGGGGGTGCGTCGTGGCGTTGTTTTCATAAAAGAGATAGTGCCAAAGCATGCTATTACTTTTATCGCCAATACTTTGTATAATGAAAATTATCAAACTTTGAATATGGCGCACGAGGAAAGTGAAATATCTAATACTTTGACAATCAAATACTTATGGCAATTTCAAAATCATTGGAACAGCCTACAAGTTGAAGTAGAAAAAGAAAAAGCACCCGCTTTGCCCAATAGTGAGGAGTTGTTTATAACAGAACACTATTGGGGTTATGCAGGTAAAAGAGGTGGGAAAACGACAGAATATAATGTGCAACACCCCAGTTGGAACATCCATAAAGTTATAAATTTCACAATTAACTGCGCCTTTGAAAAACTGTATGGCAAAGCGTTTTCACACTTAGCAGACTTGAAACCCACATCTGTTTTTTTAGCAGATGGCTCCGAAATTTCAGTTTTAAAAGGTAAAAAATTGTAAACCCAAGAATGAAACTTCCCCCAAAAAGCTAAATCTGAGCATTTTTAATTCGCATTCTCCCCTTTTTTCAATTTTTCAATCATGATAGCTATATTTGACTTAGTATTGGCGTCAGGTGCTTTAGGCAATGTTTTTTGCGCAAATTCAAGTGCTTTTTTATAATCACCAATAGCAGATAAACCCCTTGTCATGCCCATTAAGGTTGTGAATTCTTCTGGATGTGTATCATAATTCATTTTGAAAATATCGTAGGCTTCTTTACTCCGTTTTTGAGCTAAAAGACGCCGTGCATATTGGTGTACTTCATCCATTTTGCCCATCGGCAAGGCTTGTTTCATGGCAGCATCAGCCTCGGTGGTTTTACCCATTTTGTTATACACATTAGCCAAGCTGCTAAGCGTTTGAAAGTTTTTTTCACCGACATACGCGCCGTTGATAGCATAATTTGCCCATTCCAAAGCTTCTGTTAGATTTGTATTGTTGTCAACGCAATAATTGACAGCTTGAACAACTGATTTCCAATCATCGCCTTTTATGCCCGTCAATTCATTCTGAAAAGACGCTATTTGGTTTTTCACCAAATCTGTTTCAATTTTGAAAGGAATTTTCAGTTTTTCCCACATCAAAGCTACTGTTGCACTATTTTCAGTTTGGTCTAAAAATTCATATTTCAACCGTTCCACCCCCTCAGTAATCGGCATCGTTTTCACTGTAACACGCAAAGCATCGTCTTCGGGTTTGTAAAAATAACTGCCCCAAGCCGAGTTTTTCTTTGAAAAAATAACCGTTGCTTCGTTGGCTGCCATTGCCATAAATAAGGCATATTTACCAGCAGCCAAGTCTTTACCTTCAATTTTCACATCGGTTGAAAACTCAATCGTTGTGTTTTCATTCGCACCAGCGCGCCACGGAGCGGCTTTCGATGTGCCAAATCCTAAATCTTGAAAACCATAAGGAACGAGTTGTCCCCAAATTTTTCCTTCCCGTCCTTTCACAGCAGGACGGTCATAGTTGATGGTAACGTGTGTTAAACCGACAATCTCCATGACAGCGGCTTTTTTATTGCCCCCATTGGGTGGCGTTGTCATTTGGGCTTTTAAGGATAAAGTATTGAAAATCAATACGATAGAGAGTGAAAACTGTAGAAGCTTTTTCATGAATTTTAAGAATTTTAATTTGGTTATAAAAGAGTTTTATAAAAAAGATGCCTATTTTTTTATTTTTTCAACAACTCTGGAAACTGCTTTTCCATATTGTGTAAACGAGGAATTGAAACATTTTGCACATAAGGATTTTCAGGATGCAATTTTTCATAGTTTTGATGATATTCTTCCGCCTTATAAAAAACGGTATAAGGCTCAACAGAAACAGCAATGGGGCGGCTGTATTTGCCCGATTTATCCAGTTCTTCTTTATAAGCCGTTGCCTCATTTTGCTCCACGGTATTGCGGTAAAAAATAATAGACCGATAAGACGAACCTCTATCGGGTCCTTGTCCATTCACTTGAGTAGGGTCACCTGAAGCAAAATAGACTTTTAAAAGAGTATTGTATGAAATAATTTTAGGGTCATATAAAACCTGCACAGCTTCGGCATGCCCTGTTTGATTCGTGCCCACTTCTTCATACGTTGGGTTCTTAGTTTGCCCACCCGAATACCCCGAAACAGCGTCTTTGACACCGCGAAGGCTTTCATAAATAGCTTCTACACACCAAAAACAGCCTGAGGCAAAATAGGCAGTATCCAATGTACCATATTTTGCGGTATCGTTCATCATGCTTGTTTTTTGCATGGATTCACTGCTTTTATTTGTTGAAAGACCGTTGCAAGCCGTTGAAAAAAGGATAGCTACTAATAAAAAAGAGGGGATAATGATTTTCTTAAACATGATTGTAATTGATTTAGATGTAAGGTGATTTTTATTATTTGAATTAGGATATTAAGAATTTTGTCCAAGACCAACGGGACTAAGAAATGATTTAAGGCTTTTAGTTTAATGGGATAAATGCGTTTCAGGTCAAATCCAGTCACAAGCGATACTCGGGTTGTGCTCGAACTAAACACTCTTGTTCAATCATTTTAGCAATATCGTCTTTGTTTTCCAAAACGCCTTTCATTTCCATTAAGTAAGCCTGTGCTGAAAATGCGCCTTTTATCATCATGGTATCAGGTGAATTGAGTTGCGATATAGAAATAATAGAATCATACATTTCATTCACATAAAGTCTGGCACGGCGTTTCGTCACTTTATGATAGCCCAAACGCAATAAGGCTTGTTCAAATTCTTGATAGGAAACTTCCATATCTTTATAAATGCTGATGACACCCATTTTAAGCGTTTTTAATTTGTCTAAATTGTTGAACTATTCATACCGAAATCTTCTATGAAATGTTGGCATGTTCGCTGTTTTCTCATGTATTGAGCCGTTTTAATTTTAGAGCACAAATATCTTGTTTTATTTGAAAATAAACCTAATTCATCCGTTTATTTTAGATTTAAAATTAAAAAAAGCCAAGAGATTATGGGCTTTTTATACTTGAAAAGGTGTAAATACCAAGGACCTCGCTCCAATTAACTACCTTTTCTTGGTTTGGGAAAACAAGGTGCGAGCTGGTCTATCATCCCATCTTCCCTATTGATATTAAAAACAACAAAGTGTGGGTGCAAGAAGATGCTTCCAACTCTGATTTAGTTGGAAAATTGGAAGAACAAGGCGTGGATAAAGCGGATATTGTGCTGGCTTTTCATGCACCCTATAAGAGACCTTTTACGGGGTATGCGGTGGCTTAAACAGGATAAAACGACAACAAAATCACCTGAAACAAGCTAGGTAAAACTATTCATCAAACATTCAGTTCTGTAGCCAGAATATGTTTGAACTTGCGGAGAATGAGTAAAATGCGCTGTAAATCATCTCGATTGGTAGATACAATACCTGTACTGACGGAATAGGTTTTATCGTCAAGTACCATAAAAAACCACAATTCGCCAAAGACAGCACAGCCATAAAGCGGATACTTCCGTTTCGTTTGTGATTGAGTGATGAGCATAGCTAGTAAAAGTTGAGCAATTGGATCTTTTGCTCTTTTGCGTGGTTTGTACTCATGGAAGTAAAAATAAGGCGTTTCCATGTAGTCGAGGGTTGCTTTTGCCAAGGCATAGTCGGCAATTACAGATAGTTTTTGACCTTGTACAACGCCTTTCATTTCAGCATCGAAAGTGCCTTCATACTCATCGGTATCATAGTCAACCAACTCGATGATATTGGCGATAAACTTCATTTTCAAAGTTTCTTCGTTCCAAATACCCACGTTTTTAAGAAGTTTCAATCGCCATTTTTCAAGGCGTTGTGTTTCTTCGGCTGGCAGGTTGCCCGATACATCGAGCCAAGCATCCAAAATGGGGAAGCCTTCGAGTATTTTGGTCAGACCAAAGGTTTTAATTATTAAACCTTCTATCCAGTGGATGGATTCTGATGTTTCTTTTGCCATAATAAATTCAATTTTAATGTAAAAATAGGCTTTTTAGAAGAATATCAAAGTTTTTTCTTCTGATAGGTCTGATTTAGTCGGAAAATTGGAAGAACAAGGCATTGATAAAGCGGATATTGTGCTGGCTTTTCATGCGCCGTTTAAGCGACCTTTTACGGGGTATGCGGTGGCTTAATGATTTTAATCTTTAGTTAATAAGCCGAATTTCGTCAATATACTAATTTTGTCTTAGGTAGAAAATCGACAATCTTTTTTTGCCCATTTATTAAAAATGGTTTACTTTTGTTTCAAATGAATTGAAAATGAGACAGATAACTTTAAATATTAAAGAGTCCTACTACGCTTTATTCCTGCAATTTTTGCGAAGTTTGACCTATGTTGAAATTCAAACAACAGAATCAACAACTGTTCCTTCCATTAGGGTTTTCTTATAAAAACTCTTTTTGCTCGCTTCGCTCGCAAAAAAGGGGGGAGGTGGTTCATTTTTTCGGGCGAAGCCCGAAAAAATGAACCACTAATTCTTCTACTTATGTGAGCGCAGCGAACAACTGTGCGGAATTTATTTTTATAAGGAAGCCTTATTCCTTCCATTGAACAACAACCCGATGAACGTCAAAAAATGATTGATTATATTTTGTCGTATCAAAACGATAAGCCTTCTTTTGGTGATGCTGCCGAGTGGCAAAACCAAGAACGGTTTGCCCGCACCTTACCTTTTAACCAATGAAATTATTGGATTTAAACATCTATATTTAATGCCTTTTTCAATCTTTCGGATAATCAGCTACGTCCTACTTGTCTTTTTCTTCGGGCGTTAGCTCGGCTACTTCTTTTTTCATATCTTTGAGATAGTCATCTACACTATTCATTTGCACATTTGCTATACCTTATGTATCTTTACAGCATAATAAAAACTTTTGAAAATCATAAAAATCGAGAAAATTCTTTAATTTCGACTTAAATATGAAACAATATGTGAACTTACAAGTGTTTAAAACTTTCAGAAAAGTCCGTTATTATACTTTTCAAATTGACGGACATAACCAAAATGAAACGGATAAATTTTTTACTAAATTTGAATTTAACGAAGAAACCGAGGATGATTTATACCGCTTAAATAGGCTGATTATTACGATAGGAGACAGAACAGGAGCTATTTTTGATTTGTTCCGACCAGAAGACCAAGCCGTTGCTTTACCTCCCAAACCAAGTTTTAGAGTCAATAGAATTCTTCAAATCCACGAAATTGAACACAACAGTCTGAGGCTTTATTGTATATGGATAAGTGAAGAAATTGTGATTTTGGCAAATGGAGGAATTAAGAAATCTCAAAAAACAGAAGATTCACCTGATTTAATGCCACATTTTCGTTTTATAAAAAGTATGGGTAAACAAATAAACAAGTTGATTTCTGAAAATTTATTCGAGTTTGAAGGAAAAGAAATTTTCGATTCAGAAAACATTGATTTAACTTTTTAAATTATAAAAATATGGATGCCTTTGATAGAATTGCCGAAAGAACACCCGCACACATAACAAAAGAAGTTGAAAAAAACTTAGCGATTGCTGTTCGAATTATTAATATTTTAAAAATACAGGGTAGAACCAAACAAGACCTCGCACGGCTTTTGGACAAATCCGATACTGATATCAACCGTTGGCTAACAGGCTCTTACAGCTTGGATTTACAAATGATTTATAAAATTGAGAGCGTTTTAGATGCTCAAATTATTGCGATTGTAGAAGATATGCCTTTAAGTATTGCCGCTTAATTCGATACAAAAATGCAAAAACGCTTTGAAATGGATGGTTTCAAAGCGTTTTTTTGTGGTTTATACTGTGGGGGGTACTGCACAGCTCAATCTTTCGGATAATCAGCTACGTCCTACTTTTCTTTTTCTTCGGGCGTTAGCTCGGTTACTTCTTTTTTCATAAATTCATGGATGCTTTTGTACAAACGGCGGGTTTCTAAAAGATAGCCGTCATAGTAGGGATAGCGCATTATAACATGTTAGTTATTGAGGGTAAAACGGAATGTCGCAATGAGGCATGAACTTTTTAAGCTGCGCTTATGCCGCTTTGAAACAAGCACAGCTTAAAAAAAGTAAAAAAATAAAAGAGAATGGCTTATATTTGTTCATTATTTCACTTTTAAAATATAAAACATAGTGGGAATAGTTTATGCGAATATTGAACTACGAAATGGCGGAGATATTGAACTTAGCCGCCGTAAATACATTGGTGAGGAAGACATACGCTACATCAATATCAATATGATGGTTGATTCAGGTGCTATCATGTTGGCTATCAATGAGGAGATTCGGGTAGCATTGGGTTTAGAAATTATAGACCATCGTTCTTCGCAATTAGCCGATGGCACACGGCTGAATTTACCCGTTGCTGGCTCAATTGAAGTGCGGTATGAAGGGCGATTTTGTACTACAAATGCGCTTGTTCTGCCCGAAGACACAGAACCTCTACTCGGTGCAATTCCTATGGAAGAAATGGATTTATGGATAAACCCAGCGCGCAATTTATTGACGGCTGTGCATCCCGAAGGACCCTTGATGTCATTGAAATAACAGAACTTAAATGCAAAAAACGCTTTTAAATGGATAGTTTCAAAGCGTTTTTTGTGGTTTATACTGTGGGGGGACTGCACCTCTCAATCTTTCGGATAATTATCTACGCCTTTATCGCACAAGTTGGAATGAGGAATTGAACAGCATCCACTTTTGTGTTTTTCATATTGACATCATCAATAATAAATTGTGGGTACAAGAAGATGCCACCGATTTTGACCTTGTGGGGGTTCTTGAAGAAAATGATATTCCGAAAGCGGATATTGTGCTGGCTTTTCATGCACCGTTTAAGAGACCTTTTACGGGGTATGCGGTGGCTTAATGCTTTTAATCGTTAGCAAGGTAATTATTTAAATAAGCCATAACGAGCTTCAAAAATTACTCGAAATTCATCTTCATTGACGATTTGGATAATGGGAAAAGGCAGTTTTTTAAGTGGATTATAATGATGATCATTTGTCACCAAATAATCTGCGCTGACTACTATGGCACAATCAGCAAATTTTTCATCGTCTTGGTCTTGTCTTGCGACATACCATTTATTTTTTCTGCTGTCCAACCTTTTGCTATAGCTATGCGTTCAGCACGCTCTTCGACTATTCTAAATCGAAAGGCTACGAGCATTTTTCGGAGATCCATGAGTTCTGTACTCTCTAAATCACTGGCAAGTAGTTGTATCAACTCTATTTGTGCCGCATTAAAAGGCTTATTCAAAACTGCTTCCATATCAATTCTTTTTTACAAAAATAGTATTTTTTTATTAAATACAAGAAAAAACTGTCATGTTGCTCAAAATATTAATAAAAAAGACTTTACGCCTACACATAAAGTCTTTTTTTATTTAACTGCTTGATTTTCAATTGTTTTCAAGGTGAGCAATCGCTCTTTTTGAGTTGAGCATTGCAAAATACTGAGGGGGGTAAAACTATTGCTCAATAAGGCAAACTAAGGTATTTCAAGTTTTCTCCTAAATTTGTTTGTAAAATGGTGATGCTACCAGATAAAATAATATATTTGTCTTCGCTTGAATCAACACAATGACGCAACTGAAAAACAAATACGCTTGTAAATGCTTTTTACCGAATCACTCAAAACATATATTGTCAAGTTTCAAAGACTGAAACAAGGCAATACAGAATATGGCAAAGCACCCCATAAGCCTATTTTACTATTGGCAGTTATGAACCAGATAGAAAAAGGGCATATTACAGACAATCGCATTTACCTCACGCCCGATTTGGTCGCTGAATTTATTGAAACCTTTCGCCTTTTGGTGCATACGGGCAATCGTCCCGAATTTAGCCTACCATTTTACCATCTGACGGGTGAAAAATTTTGGCATTTGATGCCTAAAACGGGTATGATACTGAGGGGGTATGTCAAAAGCCTTAATGTCTTAAATGAAATAATTGATTACGCTTATCTCGATGATGTTTTGTTTGATTTGCTACAAAATGCCGACTCTCGACAAATTTTAAAGCACACGCTTTTAAATACCTACTTTCCACAAACCAAACAATTGTATTTGGCAGGTGAAAACCAGACAGATGCCTATATTCACAATCTTGAAAAATACATTTTGAAAGAGCCTGAAACGCCTTATGGTATTCCCCCTTCAGTAAAAGAGAACGATGAGCAATATGTGCGAGGCTGCCTTTTCAAGAAAATGATTCCCAAATTGTACAATTATACGTGTAGCATTAGCCGTATGCGGGTCACATCCACGCATGGGTATCAATTGATTGACGCTTGCCATATCAAACCCATTAGTCTATCCAATGACGATACTGTTTCCAATGGTTTTGCGTTGTGTCCTACTCTGCATCGGGCTTTTGATAGAGGTGTTATTGGGGTAGATGAAAACTATCGAGTGGTGGTCTCTCGGTATATTCGGGAAGAAGAAACTGAGACTTATAGCCTTAATGCTTTAGCAGGTACACCGCTTTATTTGCCTATGTCACCTTCGCTTTTTCCTGCGATTGGGAATTTTTTGTGGCATTTGGGGGAGCGGTTTGAGAAATGAAACTTATAATAATCATAATTTTAAGATAAAAAATATTTAACATGTTAAAAAAATATAAAGGTTCAATTTGGTCTAAATGGGATTTACATGTACATACTCCTATGTCATTAGTTCATCATTATGGTGGAAATGACAACGATGTTTGGGAAAAATATATTAACGATTTAGAAAATCTTCCCGAAGAGTACAAGGTTTTAGGAATTAATGACTATTTATTTTTAGATGGATATGAAAAGCTTATAGAGTACAAAAAAAATGGTAGACTTAAAAATATTGATTTGCTATTACCTGTAATAGAATTAAGAATTAAGGCATTTGCTGGAATTGATTTTAAAGACCTTCAAAGAATAAATTTACATGTAATTTTTTCTAATGAATTATCTATTGGGGACATTCATTCTCAATTTCTAAATCTTATTCCTTTTAAATATCAAGTTAATCTTGTTACTCCATGGGAAAAGACAGGATTAACAAGAAATAATGTCATTGATTTCGGGAAATATTGTAAAGAAAATATTCCAGATAACAAACCGAAGCTAAATTCAGATATTATTGAGGGGTTTAATAATATCAATGTTGATGAAGAGAAAATTTTTAATTTATTAAATAAAACTTGTTTTATAGGAAAGCATTTCATTTCAATAGGGAAAACTGAGTGGGATAACATGAGATGGGATGGCTCGCCAGCGGAAAAAAAAGATATAATTAATAAATCTCATTTTGTATTTACAGCTTCAGAATCAATTGAACGATATTCAAAAGCAAAAGTATCCTTAGAAAAAAATAACGTGAATAATTTATTGATAGATTGTAGTGATGCTCATCATTTTTCATATGAAATAGAACCTAATACTCAAAAGAAAATTACAAATACTCAAAAGGATAGAATAGGCAATTCTTTTACATGGATTAAAGCTGATTCTACGTTTGAAGGATTAAGACAGATAATTTATGAACCTAACAATAGATTATTAATTTCAAATGAAAACCCGATTACTCCCTTACATTATCTTAGTCATATTATTTTAAAGTTTCCCGAGGGAACTCAAATAATAAGAAAAGAAGACATCAATAATGGGTTAACAACAGACTTTTGTATAAGTGGTGAAATAGAGCTTTCTTTAAGCCCGTCTTTTACTTGCCTCATTGGTGGGCGAGGTTCGGGGAAAAGTACAATTCTCAACTTAATAGCATTAAAATTAGGCGAAAATTCTACTTTTTTTGAGCAAAACATACTTAAAAATAAAGAAGGAGAACGAATTTCACCAGAAAAATTTATTGACATAGAAGGAAGCAATGAAAGCAATGAAATAGATTTTGTAGGACAAAGTGAAATTGAAAGTTTGGCACATAAAGCAGAATTAACTGAAAAAATCTACGATAGAATAAAACAATATTCTAAAGATATTGAATTTGATGAAATCGTTAAAAGATTAAATAAAATTGAGGAGTATATACTAACTCATATAAATATATTAAAAAAGAAAAGAACAAGCGAAAATCAGCTTAAGGAAAAGAAAAAAGAATTAGGTAAATTTGAGAGTATCATATCTTCAAGGAATAGTTCAACCTTTGTAGAAATAACAAAAAATATTCAGCATTTCAACGATAATATCCAAAAAATATTAGATTCGAGAGTCAAGTATGACGATTTTAAAGATAAACTACAAGCTGTGTTTAATGAATTTAATATACCTACAAAAATTGATAACCTATTTGATAATGCTTTACGTGAAGGATTAACAACTATTGACACAATTTTAACAAAAAAGTTTGACTTTAGTAGTGAAGAATTAAAACTGAAAGATTATGAAGAAAAAAGAGCGTTAGAGCAAAAAAATTTGGAAGATTATCTTAAAAATAAAGGTGTTAGTGAAGAAAGTCTGAATGATTATGAACAAGCTACTTACAAAATACCTTCTTTAAAAGGGGATATTGACCGAATTACTCAAGAAATTATAAATTTTAATAAAAAAGTAGAAGATTTCAACATTCATAAACTTAAATTTAAAGAGATAAAACAAAAATTTGAAGAATCTATTGAAAGTGCTCTTAAACCTTTTAATGACAAATTAAAAAAGCAAAATCGTTATGTAGAAGATATAAAATTTGAATATGTTTTTGATACAAATGAAGCAAAGAATTGGCTATTTGAGGAAGTAAACTCTGAGTTTATAGAGTTTAGAACAAGAAGGACAACGCAAGATACACTGATGAATTGTTTGTTTATAATTGAACCAAGTGACGAGGCAAAATATCCTATAAAGCATTTTATGGATAAACTTAGAATTTCCTTTAATGATAGTAACGGCAAACAAATAATTGAAAGAATTTTTTCTGATGAAGTGAATTATGAGATTTATCAATTATTAATGGTAAAGAACTTTATCAATTCTCACAAATTTATGCGAATAAAGGGATATTATGGTGGTAAGGAATTGAAGAATTGTTCTTTTGGGCAAAGGTGTACAGCTGTTATTGTTGCTCTGATAATGTTAGGTAATAAACCGCTAATCATTGATGAACCAGAAGCACATTTAGATAGTAAACTTATTGCGGACTACCTTGTAAATTTAATAAAAGAAGCCAAAGTGCAAAGGCAAATCATTTTTGCTACCCATAACGCTAATTTCGTAATTAATGGAGATGCTGAATTAATTCATATCTTAAAAGTTGGAGATGATAATTTGACTAAGACAATCTCAACATCCATTGAAGACTTGTCTCATCGTTCGGAATTACTCGAATTGGAAGGAGGTGAAATAGCGTTTGATAAAAGAGATAAAAAATTAAAAAGACACTAAAAGCTCTGGATAGTATGAGTGTTCAATCAAAGCACGGGTGCACTCGTAAGTGGGTCTGACTCCCAACGTATTATACCCCCCTCAGTATTTCCACCTTTTTAAAATAAAAAGCGTATAATTCCTTACATATCAAGGGTTTATGCGCTTTTTATTTCAACAAAAGAAAATAAGGGTACTAATCTTACTGAACGCTCTTATGTTGGAGAATGATATTTTCTACTTCTGGAATGGATAAGTTGGTTAATTCTGCAAGGTCAGCCACGGCATATCCTTTTTGCCAACCTTTGATGATAGTCGTTTCATGTGCTTTAGCAGTTGCTTCTTTAGCAGCTTCTTTACCAGCTCGCCCACAGTCTTAGGGTGTGCACTTGCTGGTACGAGTGTTCAAGCAAAGCCTAAGTTCAAAGTTTGCTCTGTGTCACAGCTTGCAATATGTACAGTAACAATAAAGCTTTTTGTTAGTTAATTATCTTTTTCATCTACCTTTTTTAAGGTATTTTCAACTTGTTTATTGTTTTATTCCTAAATAATTCTTTTTTTTGTAATATATTAATAGCTCATATAAAATGTAACTATACATTTAATTTTGTATAGTTTGAAAAAAATTGTTTTATGGTAAATATGAATTTTTATTTGTAGGAAATAATAATTCCAATTTTTAAAACTAAAGCTAATGTTTCTTTTTATCATTTTTTTACCCATAACTGCTTGTATTATATGTATTGGTTTACTTATGGCTTTTGTGTATAAGAAAGAGCATAAAGTATTCTATGATTATATTAATGAAACCGAAGATGCTGAAAAGAGCTACCCTAAAGGCTTTGGATACAAGGAAAGAATGTATAAAAAAGATATTAGAGAATTGGTAAAGAATGTATCTACAGGAGATGAATTGCTCAAGCAAACACTCGATACCATTAGAGAAAAGGAAGTATCTGAAGTTTCTAAATCATATGAAATGTGGAGACCAATTTGGTTCATTTATTTCATAATATTACTCTGTAGTTTTGTTTACGAAACATATTCCGAAAATAAAGCTCTTAAAACATATATTAAGGAAATAGAGATTGAGCAAAGACAAAGTATAAAAAAACCAATTCGCTCTGGGTCTTAACAAAACGAACGGGCGAGCACGCAATTATATCAAATATTACACAAATGAACCTTGCTGTACGAGTGTTCAAGCAAAGTCCAAATTCCGCTCGTGAGTGGGTCTGACCGCTGGCACCACCGTTTCCACAATCCACAAGGTCTGGCTCCGAGCGCACTTATACCACTTCACTCAAAGTCTTCGCGCAAAGGATGCCAAAGATATTGAATTTCATCCCCAAAATCCCACCCCATTAAACCAAAAATTACTACTTTTACCCTTCCTCTGAAATTACAGACAGAGCAGCGTAAAATGACAGATATTATTCAACTTTTACCCGATTCCATTGCCAACCAAATTGCGGCGGGAGAGGTCATTCAACGACCTGCTTCGGCTGTGAAAGAGCTTGCTGGTACGAGTGTTCAAGCAAAACCTGAGTACCGTGAGTGCACCTCTGACCCTTGCTAAATTTACTGAATTTGGATAGCCATTTGTTGAATAAAATTCAAAGTATTTGAAAACATGATTGAGAATCAAGAGCTTGATAAAAATCACTTAGGCTTATCACTAAAAACAATCCTGATTGGGATGAATTAAGCAAAGATTGTATTGCCTTTGCCAATGCTTATGGTGGACGTATTCTTATTGGCATCGAAGACGATGCGGATTCGCCCGAACCCAACCAACGGATAGAGGAAGGACTGATTTCAAAGCTACTTAAACAAGTTCAAAGCAGAACTTTGAATGTAAGTATTTTACCTAAAAAATGCACAGCGGATAATGGGGGAGAATACATTGAAATAATGGTACAAAGAACCGCATCAACCATAGCAAGTACATCAAACGGGCGATATTATATTCGAATGGATGATGTTTGCAAACCTATTCTACCCGATGAATTAAGCCGTTTATTGGTTGATAAAAATGCTTTTGTTTGGGAAACACAACAAGCTCAAAAAGTACCTTGGCAAGACTATGACTCCCAAAAATTTGCTGATTTTCGTCGTGATGTGCTTCAATCTGAACGGATAAGCTCTTTTGTAAAAGAAAAAAATGACCGTGAACTACTGGAACATTACCTTTTTAGCATCGGAGAATATTTAACTAATTTGGGCATTTTATGGATTGGACAACGTTCTCACCGTGCTCGTCTTTTGTATGCGCCGTCTATTCAATTTATCAAATATGACGAGCAAGAGCAAAAAGTTAAAAAGCACGTATGGGATGATTTTTCGCTC
>JAYUQN010000918.1:0-2750 GCA_043756725.1 Saprospiraceae bacterium | reverse complement strand
TACATACCAACCACTCAATTCCGCTGCCCAATCCTTTGGCAATGTGAAACGATTTTGAATATTCAAGTTCAAAACAGGGATTTTTAAATCCAAATTAGCACCCAAAAATTCGCCTTGATAACGGTTGACAAAGAAATTGGCACTGGCATTGACATTCCACCATTTTTGAATCGGTATAGGCATATTTAAGTTAACACCATAGTTTTCAAGTGTTGCTACGTTCTGTTTTGTGACGAAAGATTGTTTCAAAACATCATCTTGTTTCACTGTAAAAGTGATGGCATCCTTTGTTTTTGAATAATTTGCGCCAACCGTCATAGCACCCATAAAAGTATAACTGACATCAAAATTGTTAGAATACTGAGGGGTCAAATTCGGGTTACCTTGCTCGTAAGTATATCTATCTAAAAACTCGCGGAAGGGATTCAAATCTTCATAATTCGGGCGGTCAATGCGGCGGCTATAACCCACGCGGACAGAATGTTTATCTTTTTTACCCCATTTTTTCAAGACAAAAGCGGTAGGGAAAAAATCGGTATAATGGCGTGTAAAACTGGTATCTGTGGTCACTTGATTGCCCTTGATATTCGTATTTTCAACCCGCAAACCCACTTGATAACTAATGCCTTTTTTCAGTTCTTGATTGAAATTGGCATAAGCGGCATTGATATTTTCATCATATTGAAAATCGTTTGTGATGTCCATATCCAATGTGCGGGTACTGCCTTGAATATTATAAAACTTAATATCATTGCCTGAATTGATGTAACTTGACTTCGCCCCAGTCTCAAATTTGGCTGTTTTACTGAGGGGGTGCATGTAATCCACTTTAGCAGATTTTATATCAAATTTTCGGGCAATATTATTTTGCTGATTCGCATTGACCTCCCCTGTTGAAGACACTTCAAAATTTTGTTGATTATCCGTATCAAAAGAGTAGCTATCGGCATCAAAAGCAATTTCACGACCTAATGAATCAAAAGTATGTTTGATATTGAAATTGGCTGAAACCTCATTCCATTTGTCTTCTTCCATCGTGCGAGTATGAACTTCTGAGCGAATTTTACCATCTGGTGCATAAATAGTCGTTATATTATCTTTAGACAATCCTCCGATATTGTTATTTCTATGTCCAAAATTGCCTGAAAACAGGACACCCATCGTTGTTTTATCAGAAATATTGTAATCAACGCCTCCACGCCAAGCGTTTGAGATATAAGGATTACGATTATAAGCCACTTGCACAAATGAATCCGTCACAGCACCTTTGCCATTATCGGCACGAAAAAGTCGGGTGATTTCATTGATATTGAAATTCATACGCGTATTGTAGTTGTATGAGCCGAACAAATTCCATTTGCCATAACGATAATTAAGGTTCAAACTGTTGAAATTTTTATAGTAAACCCCTTGCCCATACGTGCTTGACACTTGCCCATTTAAACCATACAATTGGTTCTTTTTCATCACAATATTGATGATACCTGCATTGCCTGCCGCATCGAATTTTGAGGACGGATTGGTAATAATTTCAATTTTTTGAATCAAATTAGCAGTCGTATTGCGGAGCAAGTTGGCTAATTGGTCTTGTGAAAGCTGAGAAGGTTTGCCGTCCACCATAATGCGCACGCCTTCCTTGCCACGCAACGTTATTTTACCCTCATTATCCACGATAACGCCCGGGGCTTTTTCAAGCACTTCCATAGCCGTAGAACCGGCGGCAACGATGCTGTTTTCAACGTTCACAACCGTTTTATCAATCTGATGCTCAATGAAAGGTCTTTGTGCTGTGACAGTCACAGCATTCAATGTTTTAGTCTCTTCAACAAGTTTTAACTCATTGACAGTCAATGAATTGTCTGAAATACTTCCCGAAGTGCTTCGGGATTCTACGAAAAGGGTAGGTGACAATTGTTTTTTCAAGCCCACTTGTGCTGCCATAACATGATATGAGCCATTTTTAACTTGCTCAAAATCATATTTTCCATAAGCGTCTGTGAGAGCGCCTTTTACTAAAGCGGAATCTTTAGCATTGTGGAGGGTGACGGTGACAAATTCTAAAGGCGAACCCGAAGCATCAATGACGCGTCCTGAAATTTTACCTTGAGCAAAAATAGTAAGTGTTAAAAGGTTTAAGGTTAAAAGGATGCAAAGCTTTTTCATGACGAAAGTAAGGTTTTTGATAAGTGATAAGGTGATTTTTTTAATAAGACAATTGGGTTTGTAAAACCCTTAAAAAATAAGTCGGGTGATTTAAAATTTATTTTGCAAAGCTGATATGCAGTAGGATGGTTTTCGAGCGCAAGAAGTTACAGACACATTCGACGACATAGACGAACGGCTTTTTCAGTCAGATTAAACAGTAAAGAATTTCGATGAAACTATGGTATTAAAACAAATAGCGCAGTATCACAACAATTGGGTTAATCAAGTCTCTCGTAGCTTCGTCTTTAGGCGAACCCGTTTAAACGCCTTTAGGCGTTGAAAAACAGCGCAAAATGCAACGCCTAAAGGCGTTTAAACGGGTTCGCCTAAAGGCGAAGCTACGGGTGCTAATTAAACAAAGATTGCTTTTCACTGATTTAATGATGCAAAGATATGGCAATAAGCAGGTATTATGCAATACATAGTACCTGTTATTCGATGAAACTCTATTTTTAAGGCACTAAAGGTTGAATATATCGGATAAAAGGGGTGTAAAAACATTGTATAAAAGCAAAAAGCTGCTAACGCGTTATCGTTAGCAGCTT
>JAYUQN010000917.1:0-7314 GCA_043756725.1 Saprospiraceae bacterium | reverse complement strand
AAGTAGTAGTATTGAAATAAACGCTGTTATTGACTAACCACGTCCTTTAGGGCGTGGGGCAAAGAATTCAGTCTATTTCAGGCTTTAGCCGCTCACTTATTCCCTTTTAAATGAGCGGCTAAAGCCAAAAAAGGGTTCACTTTTCTGCCCACGCCCTAAAGGACGTGGTTAGTCAATAACAGCGTTTATTTCAGTTCAACTACTTAACTACTTAATTGATTAAACTACATATAGAAAACTTTTTAAAATTTACAACTATGAACAAACCTACGTATTCGTTGGCAGCTTTATTATGCGCTATCGCCTTAAATTTGACTGCCCAGAATGCTGTAAATGACAGTATTATCCCCAAAAAATTACCTGTTCAAGCCTTCGCTGCCATGCCTGTTTTATTGGGTATTAGTGTTGAAAATGCGTTTCCACACGAAAAAAAGTACCGAACCTTTGCCAAGAATGAATTGACCTTGCCTATGCAAAATAGCCAAGCGTATAGCATTTATGGCTCTTTGCCCCTTATCAAAAAAACAAAAGGATTTTCAGCTAAAATCAATTTTGGCTTTAATGTATTCAAAGACAATATTGGCACAACAACATTCAAGGATAAAGTCATCATTGATGATGTAGAAGGCACTGGAACAAGTGCGAATACCTCTTTGAATATTTCCCAACAAATTTTGTTCAAAAAGTGGAAGAAGAAATTAACACTTTCTGCGGCGTATAGTGTTTCAGGAAAAGGCATTGCCAGTTTTGAAACGCAAAGCCAAAAAGGGATTTTTAGTGCTACTCTACCCTTGAAAATGACACCAGATGCGCTATTTTTAATCGGTGCAGTCGGGATTGTTGGGAAAAACATCAAGCAGCCCATTTTACCTTTAGTGGCTTATTTTACAAGATTGGGCAGTCACTTGAATTTAGAGTTGATTCTTCCCGTTTCTGGACAGTTGCGCTATGTCATTTCACCCAAAAGCTCCGTTTTGTTGGGCGCAAGAATTGGCACTCGAACACCCTTTATGGATACAGAAATTCCCGTTTTACAAAGCACTGACGATGCTTTAGAATTTAAAAGCCAAAACTTACGCTATTATCTGGATGTAGAAAAAGCGGTGAATAAATTATTCTGGCTTCATGGGGAAATAGGGTATAACCGGAATATAAAAGAAGCTATCATTACCTCAAATGTGGACTTGCGCAATCGGGTTTTTGTTGGAGATGGTTTTGGGTATATGTATGCCAGAATTGGCGTGTTTATGCGACCTGTTTTTGGGATGATTAAGTTAAACCCCAAAGAGAAATAGTAATCTTTTGGAAGTTTCATTCTTCAGATTATCCCGAAGGGACTCCTATGGAGCAATTCATTGATTTGTTCGCAGATTTAGGGTAAGTTTTTTGATAAAATTTTCTAACTGGGTAATGCCCGTTAATAAGTGAACAATATTCTATTTTAAAACAAAACTATATAATTATGAAAAAAACAATGTTTTTAGTCTTTGCCGTTATCGCTCTCTTTTTTGCTGCTTGTAATAAAGATTCAGCTCAAAATCCGTTAGTATTGACAAATTCTCCTAACGAATTAAATAGGGACGCACCTGAAAATTTAGCTATCTCCTCAACAAATCAAGCGTTTTGGAAAAATAAATGCGTTCAAAGGTTTGTTTCAGCAGACCAAAAAGCTATCCAAAAGGTCAGACAAACTAATAATGCAGCCCTTAGGGCGCATAATGCAGCGGGAGTAGCTGCTGCTTACTTAGATAATTTCTTTGTTTTGACTTCTACCAATGGGTTTTTTACAGGTAAAGAAACTGTTCAAAACGTTTATCAATCGGTATTTAACTCCAGAGCCGATGTACTTTTTGTCCGAACACCAACCGCTATTATGATAAATAGGGATTGGCTTATGGCTTCTGAAAGTGGGAATTGGGTTGGTACTTGGACTGCTAATGGCAAACCCATAACCGTAGGAGGAGATTATTATGCTAAATGGCACAAGATAGACGGTATTTGGAAACTTAGAAGTGAAGTATATACGCAGTTTGATTGTAGCGGAGAGGTGGTTTGTAATAATAAACCAAATCTTCAATAAATATTTATTTAAAATTGTAAATAACTTTAAAATTTTCAATATTCGCAGTTTTCCATACTGCTATTTTCAAATCATTTTTTAATAAAAACTTTTAATTACTTATGAAAACTACATTCAAAATTAGGGCAACCGCTATCAAAGCCTTGTCGCTATTATTGGTCATGAACTTGGCTTTCTCTTGTTCTAATAATAAAAACAACAACTTAGGCACTGCTGCAACCAATGAAAAAAGTGCCGAATCCCTTACCATCAATGGCACAGTTAAGGCGATTACATTTGGTAAAGACGGCTACACCGCAGACGTGCAAACCGAAAAGGAAGGAGTCTATGCTGCTTTGGTATCTATTGTCAATGTAGGCGGTCGGGAAAATTACAAACCTTGTGATGTTGGTGACAACGTCACCTTCAAAGGCGTTCCTTCTGTTTTGGGAGATGTTAAACAATTGATGGTCAAGGAAATCATCAATATTACGGCTACTTCCATAACTATCGATGGAACAGTCAAGACGATTACAAACGGCAAAGACGGTTATACAGCAGACGTGCAAACCGATACGCAAGGCATCTATGCGGCTTTGGTTTCTATTGTCAATGTCGGGGGAAAGGATAATTACAAAACCTGTAAAGTGGGTGATAAAGTAAGTTTTGAAGGCATTCCTTCTGTTCTGGGAGGTGTTAAACAATTGATGGTCAAGGAAATCATCAGTATTGGTAATACTCGAACCCAATTGTTAATTAGCCCCATTTCTTTTAGAGGGATTCAAGTGGGTGATTTGATTTCAAAACACGGTGATTACGTCAAAAAAACGAAATTGAAAACAGGAGAAGGTACTTTTAATGCCTATGAAATCAAGGATTTCGAGAATAATCCCGCAGGTTATTTTTTACCTGACCCCAATAACAAGCTTTTGGTAGGCGATATTACAGTACAAACCCCTAAAGCCCAAACAGCAAAGGGCATTAAAATAGGCGATACTTTTCAAGATTTACAAAAGGTTTTTCCCGATATTGAAGTCAATGGTTCGGAAATAGAAGGCAGAACCCATGCGCGTGCCAATAACCTTTCCTATCGTTTAGATGTAGGGAATTTCACTTATAAAATAGACAAAGCAAAAATTCCAGCCACGACTAAAATTACAGAAATTATGATTAATCGGCGTGCAATGTCCAAATAACTTTTTTCAATAAAAACACGAAAGGCATCCGTGTGTTGGTTTAGTAAACGGAAAATATTTTTTTTTGAAAAAAAATATTTTCGTTTACTAAACCGATGCCAAAAATGCCCCGTTCATTTTTTCGAGTTTTCCCTAAAAGAACGAAAGGCATTCGTGCAAAGGGTTTGATATTTTTTCATATAAATATTTTAAATAACTTATTTCCTAATGTATAACACGTATTTCACAATAAACCTTCCACATAACAATAAGTAGTTTTGACTTCCAAAACCAGCTATTGTATTTTTGTAACAATATATCTCTTTGAACATACTTTCCCATTTTACTACCGATTTAAGCCTTTTATTTTTATGCACTTTTGTATCCCTTTGTTGGGCTGCAAGGGTTTCTGTTTGAATTAAGATGCTAAGGATTTTATAAGATGCTAAGGACG
This sequence comes from Saprospiraceae bacterium, assembly GCA_043756725.1. GTDB lineage: Bacteria > Bacteroidota > Bacteroidia > Chitinophagales > Saprospiraceae > JAAFJT01. The sequence continues at coordinate 3,626 of JAYUQN010000917.1, read as the reverse complement.
GAACAGTGTAAAATCTCGAAAATACTGAGGGGGTATATTCGCAACAATTTTTGGAAAGTTGCTAACTTTCCAAAAGTTTTGTCAAGAAAAGTCGTATTCGTTTGAATTGGTATTCTTAGGGTTTTATACTGTTCCGTCCTTAGCATCTTATAAAATCCTTAGCATCCTAATTCAAATAAAAAAAACACGAACATATAAAAAAAACAACCATCATGAATAATTCTACACAATCCCATGGGCCACAACGCGCTCATCTACACATGAAAAAATTCCTTGTCCGCCTTTTGGCGCGGCTTTTTGTCTTTGCCCTCGCCCTGCCCTTGCACATTCATGCTCAATGTGCCATAACGGTTATTCCTACTGGTGCTACCAATGTACGTTCACCACAAATAGACGGCAATACGGTGGTTTGGAGTGGTCAGGTTGGTGGAGTTATACATATCTTTAAACACAATGGCACAAGTGTTACCCAACTCTCTACCACTTCTATCAATAATAGCGCCCCACAAATAGACGGCAATACGGTAGTTTGGAGTGGTGTGACTGGTGGCGTTGGACATATCTTTAAACACGACGGCACAAGCATTACTCAACTCTCTACCACTTCTACCTTTAATGGCGGTCCACAAATAGACGGCAATACGGTGGTTTGGAGAGGTAGGATTGGTGGCGTTGACCATATCTTTAAACACGATGGCACAAGTGTTACTCAACTCTCTACCACTTCTACCGAAAACGAATACCCACAAATAGACGGCAATACGGTGGTTTGGATAGGTAGGATTGGTGGCGTTGGACATATCTTTAAACACGATGGTACAAGTGTTACCCAACTCTCTACCACTACCACCGAAAACGCCTTTCCAGAAATAAGCGGCAATACGGTGGTTTGGAGAGGTAGGATTGGTGGCGTTGACCATATCTTTAAACATGATGGCACAAGCATTACTCAACTCTCAACAACGCCAGCCAATTTCGCATTTCCACAAATAGATGGCAATGTGGTGGTTTGGTATGGTTTTGTTGGTGGCCTTACCCATGTCTTTAAACACGACGGCACAAGTGTTACCCAACTCTCTACCACTTCTACGAATAATGACAACCCACAAATAGACGGCAATACGGTGGTTTGGAGAGGTATAATTGGTGGCGTTGCCCATATCTTTAAACACGATGGCACAAGTGTTACTCAAATATCTACCACTTCTACCAATAACCGTGAACCACAAATACAGGGCAATACTATCGTGTGGTATGGAACCGAAGCTGGGGTAGAGAATATTTATCGGGCATTAGTTGCCACCGCCACCCAAGACATGACATGGACAGGCGCAGTCAGCACCGATTGGAACAACCCCTGCAACTGGTCGCCGAATGGCGTGCCGATGGCTACCAATCAAGTCGTTATAAACGATGTAGCCAATGACCCTGTTATTTTGAGTGGTACAACTGCCGTGGCTAAGGAAATATACATAAATGCTAATGCATCGCTCACCGTAAGTAGTGGAGGTACATTGAATGTAAATAATACCACCGCAGCAATCACCTTACAAGGTGGTAATATTATAAATGATGGGACAATAAACCTGAACGGTAGTGGATATGGCATTGGGATTGTTATTGGGGCAACTGCAAGTATTACGAATAGAGGAACCATCAGTACAAATAACGCCTTTGGTGCATCACTCGCATTTGGTAATCTTACTTTCACGAATGAAAGCACGGGAATATTTAATGGTGATTTTAAAGCCAATAATAATATTCTGACCCTTACCAATCGTGGAACTATCAATTATTCAGGTGGAACTTTTGCCCTAAGTTTGGGTAGTAGTGGGTCAAATGTATTAAACACTGGAACTATCAGTATTACAGCTGGAAGCGGTATTTCAAACCCAAGCGGTTCAACTATTACCAATAATGCTTGTGGTAAAATATTGATGACGACAGGTGGTTATGAAAATGGCGGTACAACTACCAACGCAGGCTTAATTCAAACCTCAAACAATTTGAATAATACAGGCGGTACTTTTACCAATAATGGCGTTTTGAAATATAATAGTCTATTGGGTAATGCTATCATAAACAATCAAAACAGTTCCGTCATTGTCAAAAACACGCCAACGCCTATTTTTACCTACGGCGGCTTATTCGATGGCATGGGTGCGCCAACTATCAACGGCATTTTTACCAATGCCACAGCGACCACTTCGGCGGGTACATTTACCGCACCCAATACATTTGTGCCTTCGGGTTTGGCTTGTGGTTCTCAAACGCTTTATGCTAAAATAACACCGAGTGGCGGGGCATGTACTTATGTTGTGTCGTTCACTTATGATAATGTTCCGCCAACCATTACAACGAAGACTCCTACTGCAATCTGTGCAGGGTCAAGGTCTTTTACCATTCCCTATACGGCAACGAAGGGTACGCCTACAACTTATTCCATATCAGGCACGGGCATTACGGCAGTAACAGATGCAACGCTACCAACTGGAGCTATCACCGTTAATTTGAGTGCCGCAGCTTCGGGAACGGCTATACCTTTTACTTTGACGGTGAAAAATGCAAGTGGCTGTACTTCTGCAAATATAACAGGAAGCGTGGCGGTGAATGTCAACACCCCCCCCTCAGTATCCATCAGCCCAACGGCGATATGTGCGGGTACAAGCACAACACTCACCGCCACAGCCGTGAATGGCGGCAGTGGTCCGCAGTTTACATGGACAAAAAACAATGTACCCGTTGGAACAGTCAATACCTTGCCCGTGAGCAATGCGGTGGCAGGCGATGTGTATAAAGTAACGCTTGTGCCATCGGCAGCCGTTTGCCCAAGCCCTGCAACGGCTATGGTGAGTGTGACGGTAAGTGCTTTGCCAAGCCTTACATTGGGTACGATACCTGCTATCTGTGTAGGAGTAACATCTTTTACAATTCCTTACACGGCTGCAAAAGGTTCGCCAACCACCTATTCTATTTCTGGAACAGGCATTACAACCGTAACCGATGCGGCTTTGCCAAGTAGCCCCATAACGGTCAATTTGAGTGCTGTAGCTTCGGGAACTTCTATACCTTTCACTTTGACGGTAAAAGGTGCTAATGGGTGTTCTTCTGCTAATATTATAGGTAGTGTAACGGTGAATAACTGTTTGCCACGGTTCCCGTATGTGGTGTGCCCCGATGCCAAAATCCTCAATTTTGAAGATTTGGTAAATGGCATAGTACCTACTACAACCGCCACAACCAATAACGGTATCGCAACAAGTATTACCTCTACGGATAAAATATTTGAGCTGTCTTGTGGGTCAACCACCCGCCCCGAAGGTTTTCCGTTTGATGCCTTTTTCAATCCCATGTCGGCAACAGGCGTAGGCAGTGTTGTCGTTCGCACATTTACTGCCTATTTTGGCGGTGGTACGTCCTCTACGTGTAGTCAAGTTTTTTACATCAAACTGCTTGACCCCAATACGACACAAGCACCTGCGGCAACGACAGCCCTCTGCCAAAATGGTGTGCCAAATACCAACCCCAATAGCACAGGCTATCCTCGTTTCAGCAATGGCAATGTGATTTTGGATTTCATACAAGACTTGATGGCTACTTATACCGATGCTCCAATTACAGGCGGC
>JAYUQN010000916.1:0-2751 GCA_043756725.1 Saprospiraceae bacterium | reverse complement strand
TCAAAATTGTAAAGCCAAATCGGGCAGAGCCGTTTTGATTAGACTTGAAGTTTTGCCCCAATGTGAACGTAGGGGATTCCAAGAACAAACAAGGATATTCTATTTCGCTTCGACTCTCCTCAATCAAACGCCTTGAATCACCTTCGATAAAAGAGGCAATACCATACCCAATCATAAATTGCGGGTCGTTTGCCGATTCAGCAACCATCGTTTCAAAATAAGCGGTTATGGCTTCGGGAGAGTTCATTTTGATGCTTCTTTTAGTTCCTGCATATCGTAATACTTAGAGGTCAGATAATGCAAGATGGTGTATAAATTTTGATGGCAAACCTCTTCATATTTGCCAAAGGTACTGCCATCAGCGAGGTCGAATATTACCTTGAACCACCCGTAATCAACGGGATGATTGAACTTTTTAGCGTTCTTATCCTCTTTTGTCGGCTTTTTGAATAAGACATTGAATTGATCGGCTAAAGCCTTTTTACACCCTAAAAAATAGAGTAGAAAAAAGGCTTTATACTGAGGGGGGATGCTGCTTAACTCTTTGGCTCTTTTTTCGACAAGGTTTTCATTGAAACGCTCTCGAATATCGCCATCTGAACTGTCACCTTTTGAGGGTCGGCACAAACAGGCTATAAGGTGATTAAGCATTTCTGGTTGAGCCTTGTGGTCTTTGTAGTTGCCTTGTGCCATCATCGTATCGAAATAATCACAAGCAAAGGCAAATTCAGCGATGCAGAGCGTAGTGAAACTTTGCGCAGGAACGTAGTATTCCGTGTCGTGTGCAACAAATTTTGCTACAAGTGGCTCAACAAGATTTTCACGCCAAAGAAATTCGACCTTTTTCAAGTGCATCAAAACCTTCTCCGCTTTTAGTTTGGCGTAAGTCGGTACATCTGCGGGGTCGAGGAGGGCTTCAAAGACTTTAATCTTGTTGGCAATACTCATTTTTTGAAGGACGTAGGGCGCAACCGCAAAGACCTGTCCTTCGGATAACTGAAACCACGATTTAGGAATTTTCAACCTACTTGTTGTTTTTTAAAATAGCTTCCATGACAATTGTATTGCGCTCAATCACTTTACGCATTTCCGCATTGTCGTTTTGGTAACTCTTAATGACATCGTTTTGAATTGCTTTTACCTCCCCTCTCAAATCATTGTTTTCAAGATAGAAATACCAAACGGCAATCCCTAATAATAAAAAAGAAACCCCTTGTTTTTTGAGGATTTCAAAAAGCTTGTCTGTGAACATGGGTACAAAATTTTCAAGCCCAAAAATCGGGCTTGGTGCGGTTATCAAATGTTGTTGAAGGGGGGATGTTTAAATCTTGTTGTTGTGGTTCATATTTCGCTTTGAGTTCTGTATAAAAAAGGAGGGCATTTTCTTTGGCAGCGTTGATTAAAAGGATTTTATCCTTGTCGTTTACAGTAGTTTGCTTTGCAATTGCAGCAATATTAATAGTCGTTCCATCTATGCGAATATTGAGAAATGGCAAGCCTTCATAAAGAGCATACCACGCCATAACCCGTTGTATTTTCCAAATATCAAATAGCTTTTCTGGTGGGCTATAAGTGCCATTTTTGAGGGCATTTTTTAAATCGTCAAGCGTTTCTTTGGGAACAATAGGCGTGATGTATTTTTCTTCTGCCAATTCTAAAAATGGTCTAAAAGCAATGTAAGCCCTGATAGAATCTTTTGTATTTAAGAATCTTCCCAATTCCTCGTTATTGCGAACAAATAAGCTATTGTACTGTGAAAACGCCTTACTATTGACCCATTTAGGATAGTTTTCCTTATAATCTTGCAGTAAAATCAAAAGCGATTCACTACTTGTTTCTATACCATCCCGATAACTTAACCTTGTGTCAATATAAGCCCACTCCCTTGATGGTATAGATGTGTCATTAGCAGCCTTATTTTGCTGCACACCCATATCTCCAGCCGCGACATTGATTTGAGGATAGACAAGATACATGGCAGCTCTTGCCACTACACGCCTTGCTTTTTTTAACAAAAGTGCTAAGCTCTTTGCTTGTGCTGTAAATTCAGCTTCATTAAAGGTCGTGGGCAAGTCTTCATGTGCAGGGTCAACTAAACGCAAAAGGTCGAGATACTGGGGTACACCAATCAATGGCAATAAAAAGCGTTCCTCTGCTTCACCAATGGCATCAGAAAGGGTTTGGAATGACATATTCTTTTGAAATGTCGAATATACTTTGAATTGCTCTATGTTTTGAAACAGCATCTTTTAAGTCATTATGGTTTGCGTACCTGTTGGATTTACATCGAGCGTTGTCGGCTGAATATTCTCAAAACCGAACTCCACGTTATCCGCCCACTTGTTTAATTTTTTAGCTTGATATAAAGGCTCTAAAAGAATCTTCCTAATATTATTCACCTTCAAAGCAATGTAGATGTCATAAGCGATGCGCTGTTCAGAAGCGTTGCCCAGCTTTCCTGGCAACTGTACCCCTGCAATAGAAGGGTGCATACTATGCGCTGATGTCATGGCAAGGTTTGACTGCTCGAATAACTGCGTAAAGGCTTCATCATGTAGAGCCGCCTCGATTGGAATAATATCCCAATCAATTGTCTCTATGCCCATTTGCGTTTTGAAACTTACAAAGGCTTTGCCTGCGTTGGTCGCTCCTGCCAACCATTTGTTCATCTCTGTCCGCAGCTTAGTTTTTTCGGCTTCTCGTAACTCTGGTGGAAACTTATCAAAATACGCCAACGGTATCTTGATGTGG
>JAYUQN010000915.1:0-2752 GCA_043756725.1 Saprospiraceae bacterium | reverse complement strand
TTTGGGAACGTTTCAACTGCCGCATGATTGGCGTAGACGTTGCCGCCATTGAGTTGGCAGAAGACCGTGAGCAGTTCAAACAGCTTATGTTGCGCATCGGTATGAAAGTTGCGCCTTCTTTTATCGCCAATTCCTACTTGGAAGGCTTTGAAGCGGCTCAAAAAATTGGCTTTCCATTGGTCATTCGTCCATCTTTCACATTAGGTGGCACAGGTGGCGGCTTCGTTTTAAAAGAATCTGAATTTCCAGAAGCCATAAAACGTGGTCTTGACGCTTCGCCTACGCATGAGGTTTTGGTTGAAAAAGCGGTATTTGGATGGAAAGAATTTGAGTTGGAGCTTCTGCGAGATGCCAATGACAATGTCGTCATTATCTGTACGGTTGAAAACCTCGACCCTATGGGTATTCATACTGGTGACTCCATTACCGTTGCTCCTTCTATGACTTTAAGCGATACCGCTTATCAAAATATGCGGGATTCTGCCATTTTGATGATGCGCTCTTTGGGCAATTTTGCAGGCGGTTGCAATGTACAATTTGCCATGCATCCTGACACGGAGGAATTGATTGCTGTTGAAATAAATCCACGTGTTTCACGCTCTTCCGCCTTAGCATCCAAAGCTACAGGCTACCCGATTGCGAAAATTGCCGCTAAATTGGCAATTGGCTATCATTTAAATGAATTGAAAAACCAAATTACCAAAACCACTTCCGCTTATTTTGAACCCACTTTGGATTATGTAATTGTGAAAATGCCACGTTGGAATTTTGATAAATTCCCCGGAGCAGATGATACGCTGGGTTTGCAAATGAAATCCGTAGGTGAAGTGATGTCCATTGGGCGCAATTTTTTAGAAGCATTGCAAAAAGCCTGTCAATCGCAAGAAAACGGACGCGCGGGTCTTGGTGCGGATAAAAAAGAATGGATTAGAACAGAAGATATTTTACACAGGCTTGAAAAAGCGAGTGATGATAGAATTTATCGGGTGAAAGACGCTTTGCGCTTAGGTATTCCGTCAAAAAGCGTTCAAAAACTCACAGGCATTGACCCGTGGTTTATTGCCCAAATCAAGCGTTTGGTGAAATATGAAGAGCAATTGCAACGCTATAATGTAGCAGAAGACATACCCAAAGATTTTTTATTGGAACTGAAACAACAAGGCTACTCAGATGCTCAAATTGCTTGGGTCTTAAGAATAAAAGAAGAAGAAGTAACCCGTTATCGTAAGAAAAATGGTATTCGGCGCACTTATAAAGTCGTTGATACATGTGCTGCAGAGTTTGAAGCAAAAACACCTTATTATTACTCTACTTTTGAAGGTGAAAATGAAAGCATTCCTTCGGATAAAAAGAAAATTATCGTTTTAGGATCAGGTCCCAATCGCATTGGACAAGGCATTGAGTTTGATTATTGTTGCGTACACGGTTTGTTGGCGATAAAAGAAGCGGGTTATGAAGCTATTATGGTCAATTGCAACCCTGAAACCGTTTCAACAGATTTTGACATTGCCGATAAACTCTATTTTGAACCCGTTTATTGGGAACATCTTTTGGAAATTATCGAACTTGAAAAACCAGAGGGCGTTATCGTACAATTAGGTGGTCAAACAGCTTTGAAACTCGCTGAAAACCTTCACAAAGCGGGTATCAAAATTATTGGTACAAGCTATGACAATATGGACATTGCAGAAGATAGAGGTCGTTTTTCTGATATGCTCAAAGATTTGGATATTCCTTATCCACTCTATGGCGTGGCGGCTGACACAGACGAAGCCTTAGTTTTGGCGAATAAAATCACTTATCCCGTTTTGGTACGCCCGAGTTACGTTATTGGCGGTCAAAGCATGAAAATTGTTATCAACGATGTAGAGTTGGAAAAAGCGGTACTCAATATTTTCAAACACATGCCCGACAACCGTGTTTTGATTGATAAATTCCTCAACCACGCTAAAGAAGCGGAAGTGGATGCTATTTTTGATGGCGATGAGGTGCATATCATGGGCATCATGGAACATATCGAGCCTGCTGGTATTCATTCAGGCGACTCCTCAGCGATGTTACCGACTTACAGTTTAGGTCCTATTGTTTTGGAGCAAATGGTTGAATATGCTGAAAAATTAGCACATGCCTTACATATTAAAGGCTTAATTAATATTCAGTTTGCCATAAAAGATGATAAGGTGTATGTGATTGAAGCTAATCCAAGAGCAAGCCGTACGACGCCTTTCATCGCCAAAGCGTACAAAATTCCATATTTGAATATCGCGACTAAGGTGATGATGGGTACTCATAAGTTGAAAGAGTTTACTTTTGATAAAAAACTGGAAGGATATGCGATAAAAGTGCCTGTTTTCAGTTTCAATAAATTTCCGAATGTGGACAAAAAATTGGGACCTGAAATGAAATCAACGGGCGAAGCTATTCATTTTATAAAAGATTTGAAAGACCCGTATTTTAGAGAATTGGATAGAAATCGGTATATGTATTTGTATCAATAATTTGTATCTCATTACACGTAGCTTCGCATTTATGCGAACCCGTTTAGACGGATTTATCCGTCCTGTGCCATTTAAAAGCTCCAAATACTGAGGGGGGTATTAAAAAAGATTTAGGATAAGTTTTTTGACGCTGGCGAAAATGACCCCCGCGCCGATGAACGTCCAGGTGCTGGGTTGCTGGCTGAACAGCACGAATCCAAACAATGTATTCCAGATTAGTGACAGGAAACCGATCGGCTGCACCGCCGAAATTT
>JAYUQN010000914.1:0-2753 GCA_043756725.1 Saprospiraceae bacterium | reverse complement strand
CCAACCATTTGTTCATCTCTGTCCGCAGCTTAGTTTTTTCGGCTTCTCGTAACTCTGGTGGAAACTTATCAAAATACGCCAACGGTATCTTGATGTGGTATTTGATATGGTAGCCGTTCTGTATGCCGCTAAGATGCCAGAGAGGAATAAGGTTTGCGAGCTTTATCCAATTCGTAGCGCCATACCATGAAGGCAAGGGATAGTAAGGAAACCCTGCCATATACTCTTTACCATGCCAAACGGCATGAGGAAACCCTTTTGTTGGTTCGGTACGGTTGTACGATTTTAGACGGGTCATATTACCGTCTTTTGGTTTTTTCGCATCCCATTTGGGCGTTGTCCAATCATCGCAAACGAAGTAAGCGGGTATATCGCCACCACTCATTTTAGCGGCACGAACTGTTGTGGCATCAAGATGGTAAATCTTATCAATGCCCATTGACAAGCCCCTGCCTGCAAAAGTGACCCCTGCAAAGAAATTCCCGAACCACAATAAATCCTTACAGAGTTGCCCAAAAACAATGTCAATCCGATTGGCTTCAAGAAAGTCGGCAATTTGTGAGTGTTTTTTAGGGTCAATCAAATGCTTCTCAATCTTCCCATCTGTGAACTTGCTTTCATAGAGCTTCACACCGTTGCCGATGATGAAGTCTCGCTTCGTGTCAAGCAAAGGAGGATTGATATTGTTTTGGGTCAAAAGCCTAACGATGCTATCGGGTTCTAAGTTCTTAGAAGTGGAATACCACGGAACCCATTCAGTAGATACGATTCTGTCTTTGCCGTTGTCAGAGGTTAGTCTGTCGGTGTTGGCGGTAAATTCTACTACGGAATTGGCTTCGTAGAGGAAAAAGACTTCGTATGGTTGTGGTGTTTCCATTATTCTAAAACTTTCAAACCGTTAAATTCCATGATGCCATCTACAATAATTGTCCGAGGGTGTCCTGCTGTATGGTCAAATATGAGCCTTGCACCTCTGGCTTTTAGGTTGTAATTGAAATTGCTTTTACCACCTTCCTTACCGCTTTTCCATCCCTTGCTTGCTGATTTGATGAATAATAAATCACCTCCTTTCTCGCAGTATAGGAGTGAGAACTTGCGTTCCTCGCCGTTACTCTCGTAGGTGTCCATCTCTGCAAGGACTTGTCTTAGGTGTATAGGCATAAGTCAATAATTATTCTTTGTGTGCAAAGTTCTATCTATACAGATATGTATAAAATGAAAGAACTGCACACGCTTTAAGTGTCTATTATTACGGTTTAAATGACAATAAATTGATTCTTAATGCTTTATGCCGCAAAAACTAAAAAATAGTCTTATGAAATGCGGTAACGAGCGTCGCCCACAGGAGTCATGGCAATTGCCACCCCCTTTTTGGGATGCAATATGAATCAAGCAAACATGAATGTATCGTCAGTGTACCCCGACACTTCGACAAGGCTTGAGAACTTGGGATAGACAAGGCAATCGAAGCAGTCACTCAAATGTGTAGCTCTTTCTTGCGGTATATCTTGACCTTCACTCGTCTTGTCCTTCTTGAAGTCGGGTGTTAATGGTGAACCTTGTATAGAGATGATAGTCTCCTTACATTTCTGTTGGTTCATCATGATACGTGGAGTAGCTGATGAACCTCTGAGTAGATTGTTAATTGTAAGATGCTTCAATCGGTGCAACGGGTCTAAACGCCTATCCACCATCAGCATCACTTGAAACCCTGATTGTGTAAGTTGCTTCTCTATCTGTTGATAGAATGTCAGTGCGCTCCCTGCACTGGCGTTGTTGCCGTTCCTGTCGCCCCATACCATCACGTAAGATTTATGTGAATGGCGGTAGTAGTCTATAAACTTCTGCACTGTCCTTGAAATTACATCACGATGCGCTTCCAATGCAGGGTCATAGTGTATGCCTGTGTTACTATCCTTCTTGTCATAGAATTGATTAATGAACCTAAACTCCCAATCCTTTTCTTTATGCTCCTGTCCTACGAGCATGGACGTGAACTTAGCGTTGAAGTCCATACTTATCTCCAATGGCTTAGTTGGCACATAGTCCGCATCGCCAAGAACCTCTACACCCTCCTCTGTATCCTTGTAGTGATACCAGTCGGGGTATGTGTGTTTTGATTCTTCAAACTCATCGTAAAAACAATTGGGGAGCTTTGTAATACGATAGTTCATCACCTCGACTTGATAGGTAAGCAACGGCAGTGACTTCTCTAAACGCTTCAAGTATGGTTCGCCCAGCACGTGAACGTTATCCCATGCCGTTGCAGACACGTAGAAGTATTCCTTTGGGAAGGCTTTGGCGAGTTGTTCTATATCAGGAAACCACATACCCGATGGCAGCCACGGCATAGAGCCAGTATAACAAATTGAATGATGTCGCGGAGAATTAAAACGGTAAATATTACCCCTCACAGATGGGCGTATCTCCTTATCAAAGCGGTCTTTAGGAAGCAATTGTGCTTCATCTATTATCATCCAATCGTAGTTGCCACCACGATTGACGTTCTTACGGTCAAAGGAAATTAACTCTATACAAGAGCCATTTCTAAAACTGATAACATTATTGTAAACTTTGGGTGCTTGGTAAGGTTTTTCCCAATGCACTGGCGGTTGTTTGCCTATTACAAAATGACCTTCTCTATATTCTGTGTGTTCAAAAATGCCAAATTTCTCCCACATATCTATGACAGGTGGGAGAAATTTGGTGAGAATTTGGTTATAGGTAAGCCCTAAAAATGCGCCCTTAGAACG
>JAYUQN010000913.1:0-2754 GCA_043756725.1 Saprospiraceae bacterium | reverse complement strand
AATTGGGGTTTGGAATATAGGTAAAACCCCTTATAACATGCAGGTCTTCTTTAAAGGTAACAGGTCCAGAAAACATAAAATCACCATTCTTGGGCGCCTCTATTATGTTAAATGTGTTACTGTCAAGGCTTAGGTTAAAATCTGCGACAGCAAAAGAGCCTAAAATTGATTCATTAATGACACCGTTAAAATAGCTTTCTGTGATTACAGGAGCATCATTTACCCTTGCACGCTTAGCCTGAGCAGAGACAGTGGTAGAGGGCAAAGAGATAAGAAAAAAGCAAATAGAAAATGTGAAGAGAGCTTTCATAGTATGAATTAATTTTAGTTAAAGAAATGTATGCTCTTTAAATTTTCAAAAACCATGCTATTTATACTCTTTTTAGGGTAAAAGTCAAAATGAGAAAAAATAAATCCTAATTTTACCACTTTAACTCAATCATTCATGAATTTTAAAACCACTATTCTCTTGATTTGCTCATTTTTCACACGCCTTTTCTCCTCAACCCTTTTTTCACAACCCATTGACCTTGCAGGGGAGGGTTGGCGGTTTCAAAAAGGCGATAACCTTGCTTGGGCAAAACCCGAATATGACGATAGCACGTGGCAAAACATCGCTGTGGGTATGCCCTGGGAGTCGGCTTTGCAGATAGAATATGATGGTTGGGCATGGTATCGCCGCAGTGTTGTCATTTCCCAAAATGATTATAAAAAAGCGACCCGCAAATATGGCTCTATGATATTGTCCCTCGGCATGATTGATGATGCCGATGAAACGTATTTTAATGGTATAAAAATAGGCACAACAGGCAAATTGCCGCCTGTACAAGGAGACTCCTTTGGAGAAACTGTTTCAGCATGGGATGTACCGCGTCATTATCTCGTTCCCGCTGCCCTCATTCGGTGGGATGAACCCAATGTCATAGCGGTTAGGGTATTTGACGAAGTGAGTGGTGGTGGTATGCACGGTGGCGAATATCATTTAGAACCCAGCACTTGGAAAAATCAGTTTAGAATACAGATTGAAAATGGGGACGCGAGCAATGCCTTTGCATTGCATCAACCCGTTGTTATCAAATGCCAATTGGTGAACAATTCTGACCAAAAATTAGAAGGCGTTTTGACCTGTGAAGTGAAAACTTTTATGGGAAAACATATTACAAAACAATCTCAAAATGTGAAAATTAGTAGGGGTCGCCGAACGGTTGTTCCAGATTTTCAATTCACTTTACCAGATTCGGGTTTTTACGTTTCACACCTTGTTTTCAAAGATAAAAAAGGCTATTCTGTAAAAAGTAAAAAAGGCTTCGCCATTGCGCCCGAAGCGATAAAGCCCTCCCCCACTCGACCCGCTGATTTTGAAAATTATTGGTCAAATGCTTTAGCCGAATTGGCAACTATTGAACCCGATTATAAACTCACATTATTGCCCGAACTTTCAACGTCCAAAGTTGACGTTTTTGAAGTTGAAATGCGCTCGCTCAATCATGTGCGCGTTCGGGGCTTTTACGCAAAACCCATAGAAAAAACGAATATTCCTGCCATTCTACACGTGCAAGGCTACTCGTCCAATATGTTGCCTTTTGGTTTAGATGAAAATATGTCCGCTTTTTATTTAAACATAAGGGGTCATGGCAACAGCCGAGAAGACGTCAACCCGGGTTTTCCGGGCTATCTTTTATCGGGTTTGAGCGATAAAAATCAGTATATTTACAGAGGTGCTTATATGGACTGTATCCGAGCCATAGATTTTTTATGCAGCCGTGCCGAAGTAGATACAACGCGACTGGCTGTGGAAGGCGGAAGTCAAGGCGGTGCGTTGAGCATAGCCACAGCAGCGTTGGATAAGCGGGTGAAATTTTGTCTAACAGATGTGCCTTTTTTATCCAATTTTCGTTTGTATTTCGATGTCGCAAGCTGGCCCGCAGGCGAATTCAAAGCGCATATTTTCAAGGCGGGTAAAAAATGGGAAGATATTTACAACGTTTTAGACTATATAGATGTTACCAATCATGCGCCAAGCGTTAGCTGCCCCGTTATGATGGGCGTTGGGTTATTTGATGATATTTGCCCAGCGGCAATCAATTTTTCAGCATACAATAACCTGTCCTCGCATGATAAATCTTACCACCTATATCCGAATAGTGGGCACAACTTGCCCGAGTCGCATTATGGTGTAAAAATGAAGTGGTTGTATGAACGATTTGGGCTGAAATTTTAGCAGCAGATTTATCCGCTGAAATACTCGCAAAACAGGCTCAGAGCTGCTACAAGGGGTTTGATTATCAATAAGTTAGCTTAAATTTAAACCTAAGCGTTTTTTATTCTACAATCTTTTTTTTTACCAAATATAATGTCAAATTATCGCCTCAAACCCTATTTTAACCTTGATTTTTTTTAAATATATTGCGCTATACTGAGGGGGTGAAAATTTGTCTGTACTTTTGCATTTTTATAAGAACTTAGCCGTATGATGGACTTCAGTCCGTCAATGTTTAAATCTCATAGAAATACAGTGTGTGCTATTTTTTAAATAAAATTACCACAATTACTTAGATATTGACGGACTGAAGTCCATCATACGGCTAAGTAATTACAATTAATTTTAAATATATCATTAATTATTTTATAAATAAAAATTATGTATGTTATACCGTAATGCTTGTAATTTGTTATAAGCTCCCCTTTTGCATTGAAAATAGTCGTAGTTTTGGCGTCCATTTATTAATCAAGCGACAAAAAACAAATCCTATG
>JAYUQN010000912.1:0-7328 GCA_043756725.1 Saprospiraceae bacterium | reverse complement strand
TCAGCATAATATACCTTGAGATGAAAACAGCACAAAAAAAAATATATGTACGCCGTTCAGAATTATACACTTGTTGAAACCACAGAAGCACTTGAAGCGTTTTATGAAGCCAATTGTAAAACCACTTGGATGGCTTTGGATACTGAATTTATAGGTGAAAGACGGTTTGAAACCTTGCTTTGCCTAATTCAAGTTGCCACTGCTCAAGGTTTTTATTTAATTGATCCGATTGTTTTAAACGATTTGACGCCTTTTTTGACATTATTGGAAAATAATGACATTCTGAAAATCACGCATGCTGGCGAAAATGATTACAGATTGTTGAACATCATTTATGGCACTATTCCAAAAAACCTTTTTGATACACAGATTGCTTCGGGTTTTGTCGGCTTGGGTTATCCAACAAGCTATGGCAAATTGGTTGAAAAAGAACTGCATGTTGTGCTTGATAAAGGCTATGCTGCAACCGATTGGGAAGCCCGTCCGTTAAAGAACAAACAATTGGAATATGCCTTGAGTGATGTTTTGCATTTGTATGATATGTATGAAAAACTCAAAAATAAGTTGTTGAAGAACAAACGAATAGATTGGGTGAAACATGAAACAGCGCGTTGGGAGACCCCTCAGTATTATGAGCGTGACCCCCATCGTGAAGCTTTGATGAATACGTTGATGAACAATGTGCGACAACACAAACAAGTATTTTTATTGCGCCTCTACGAATGGCGGCGCAATGAAGCGCAACGCCTTAATCATTCAAAAGAAATGATATTGCCTGCCAAATTTATTGCCCCAATATTGAAAGGTATAGATTCGGGTAAGCAAACACTTTTAGACAGCCGTATCATTCCTGACCGTATAGTCGAACAACATTGGCGAACTTTTCAGGCACTATTTCAAGAAAAACCAACCGAAGCCGAATTAGAGATTTTGAAACGACTCCCCCCCCTCAGTAAAGAAGACCCTAAAAAGGATGTTTCGATGGAGTTGTTGCATGTTTTAGTGAAAGCAAAGTGTATGGAAAGTGGCATTGCGCCACAATTGGTGCTGAATAAATCTGATTTGACTTATGCCCAACCGGGTGAAGGTATTTTCAGCAACCATTCACTCGATTGGCGTACAGCGTTTCTCGGCGAAGCCATGATGAAATGGCTCAATGACCGTCGTGAATTGACAGTGAAAATTGAAAATGATGAAGTGATTATCACAATGAAAGAATAAATATTGCAATTTAAAATTCAATCCGATTAACATGTTTCTGAAAAAGCATTTATACATCTTTACCTGCTTTGCGGTACTTATTTCAAGTAAGAACGCTATGGCACAAGCCCCGACAAACGACAATTGCGCTGGCGCTTTCCCACTCACTATCTCTGCGCTTGGCGGTGCGTGCCCAACTACCATTTATACCAATGCCAATGCAACGGATGCAACGGGCAACGCCAATTCCCCGAACCCCAACTGTTTCAATGGCTTGAAAGGGTTTAAAGATGTGTGGTTCACATTTACAACACCTGCCACTGGTGGGCAAAATTTTTATGTGGATATTCAAGGCGTTAATGCTGCCGATAGTATCAAAAACCCACAAGCAGCTTTGTATATTGGCGATTGTACGGTCGGTTTGTCGGAAGACTATTGCCAAACACAATTCGCAGGTGTAAATGGTCGCTCTTTGCGTTTGGAAGCGGGTAATATGCGCCCCAATACGACCTACTATTTACAAGTCGCTAATTATCAAAGCATTAATGCAGGTGGGCGTTTCACTGTATGTGTCAAACCCTTTGACCCTATATATATACTAAACCCAATACCGCAAACTTCTACCACAGCGGTGGGTATTCTCTACGATTCGGGGGGACCAAATAGCAATTATGCCGATGATGCAAAGGATAATATGTTCGATATTCGCCCCACAGGTGCTGGCTGTATTACCATTACCATAGATAGCTTGGGAACGGAACCCAATTATGATACATTGACAATTTTTGATGGCAGAACAGGCGAATTGTTGGATAGAATCAGTGGCACAAGCACCAAAGCTTTATCGTTTCAAGTCCCTACGAATTGGATACAAGTGAAATTTAGTTCGGATGGCTCTACCAATAGTCGAGGTTTCAAACTTTCGTGGTTGGCTTCTTCTTCTTGTAATGCGCCTAAAGCAACAACTTGTGCCGCCTCTGAAATCATTACAACGCTGCCTTTCAAAAAATCTTCTACCACTTGTAATGATAAACTCACTGGCGTTGAAGGAAGTTCTTGCGCTAACGACGAGTTTTTAGGGGGTAAAGACCATATTTTTAAGTTCACTTCCAACGGCGGGCAATGTATAAAAATTACATTAACAAATTACCTCATTTCCTCAACAGTCGGCTTTTTTGGGAGACCTACGGGTATCAATGTGGGCATTTATAGAGGTTGCCCAAGCAACACAGGTGGTGAATGTATCGGCACTGCAAAGTCCAACGTTTCACGCGATACCATGATTATCAGCAATGCTCGTTTGGAAATACCGGGAGATTATTATATTGTTGTCACGCGCCGTGAGGCTTGCACACCGTTTTCAATACAAATTGATACCGTTCCATGCCTCAATCGCTTGCCCAATGCAGGATATTGCAGCAAGGCATTGTCTTTGAATGATTGTTCCAATTCTATTTCTTCTGATATTGTTTTAGACCTTTCCAGTCAAGGAGATTCAACTTTTGTACAAACTGACCCGCCTTCTATCAATGCAGGTTGTATTGGGGGTTTAGGCTTTTTACCGGGTATAGATACACCACGTTACAATTTTGTCTTTTTATATTTTAAAGCACAAACAACGGGTAAATTTTCATTTACAGTATCTTCTATTGTAGATGACCCTGAATCTGATGTGGATTTCAATTTTTATGGACCTATCAATACGGCTGCTGATATTTGTACTTTTGCTAAAAAGAACCGACCTGCGCGGAGTAGTTTCGGTATTGAAAGAACAACCGCTAATCGCATCACAGGCATGTTAGATGCTTACACAACCACCCGAGGCGTACCTGTTATCGTAACGGATACCTGTGAAATTGGGTTGGGTGATGGTGTTGTGAAAACCATTGAAGTACAGAAAGACAAATATTACATGCTTTGGCTCAACGATTATAAAGGCACTATCGGAACGAGTGGTGTGCGTTTAAATTTTTCAGGAACAGCCAAAGGCGTTTTAGACTCTCTGGGCGACCCCCTCAGTAATTTTGCTGCAGGACGTGATACCATTCTCTTTCCAGGTAGAACAACACAGTTGTCTGCAAAAGGTGGCATCACTTACACATGGACACCTGCTACGGGCTTGAACAATGCCACAAGTGCAACGCCCATCGCCGCTCCCACAACATCTACAAAGTATAATGTGACCATACAAGGTACTTGCCGCGTCGTTCCTAAAAGCGTAACAGTCGGTGTTTTTGAGGTGAAAAAATTTCCCAACTTAACCGTTTGTAAAGGTGAAGAGTTGGTGTTTGAAGCAGGTGAAAATTACCCACCAAGCGCCAATGCTACTTGGACATGGACATCACCCACAGGGCACTTGTCGGAATTGAGTTGTACCAATTGCAATGCTCCCAATTACAAAGCTACAAATACAACTGGGACAATTGAAACGCATACTTTTATTGTCACCCTTACAACGCCTGCTGGTGTTTTGAGTGAAACTTTCACCATAACGGTAAATCCGGGTAGTGTGCCAAATTATCAAGTTATCACATCAAAAGTATCGAGAGATACCAATATTTGTACAGGTTCTGCTTTGAATTTGTTGAAAACAGGATTTGATAATACGGCAACTTATGCTTGGTCGTCAAAACCCGTTAGTAGCCTCACAGATAAAAACCCCTCAGTATCACCGACTGAAAATACGAAATACTATTTAACGGTGACTGGTGGTATAGGCGGATGTCCTGCCAATTCTTTAGACAGCGTTATTATCAATGTCTATCAACCACCCGTTTTAATGGGTATTCGAGATACCACACTTTGTACAGGTACATCCTTAGTGATGGGTACAAGTGCAACAGAAGAAGCCACAACTTACGCGTGGACACCTACAACAGGCTTGGATAAAACCAATGTGCCCAATCCTACTTTGACTGTAGTAGCGGGTACAACTAACTATATTTTAACTGCAACTAATATCGGAAAATGCGTTGTGAAAGATACTATAAGAGTTGTGGGTGTGAACTTGACCATGAGAATTGATGGCGCAGATACCATTAATCATTGTAAAGGAACGCCTTTGACCTTGAAATCTACCACTAATCCAGTCAATACGCCCGTACGTTGGAGTTCGGATAGGGATTTTTCAGTCAAAGATTCAGTTGTTTCAGTAGCAGCTATGCCTTTGCGTGTTACACGTTATTATGCAACCCTTTCACAACCTGGCTGTACACGCCGCGACACGCTAACAGTTTTGGTGGATTCATTGCCTTTTGATACCCGTATATTGCCTAAAGATACGACCGTTTGTAAAGGCACGGAGGTTGTGTTTTACTCGCCTACTTTTGAACCATATTTATTCCCTGATATACGTTGGAAATGGACGCCAAAAGAAAATCAATTGACAAGCGATACGCTTTATAATTTGGTATTTCAAGCTGATACGACCCGTTTTTGGTATCGTGAAGCGACAAATGGTGTGTGTGTTCGGAAAGATTCTATGAAAATTATTGTCAATCCTATACCTACTTTGACGCTCATTCCACAACTCACTACTTTTTGCAGTGAAGATAGAAAACCGATTACATTTAATGCTTCTTCTAATTTTCCACTCCTAACCAAAGAGTGGAAATGGACTGACCCTAACGGACAGGAAATACCTGAAGGCAAAGACAAACAAACCATAACCGTAACGCCTCAAGCAAGTGGCACTTACACCGTAACCGCTAAAATTGGCGATTGCCCAGGTTCAGCTACGGCAAATGTTAATATTCTACCTTCGCCAAGTGTGCTGTTTCCGCAAAATGATGTTTTGTGTGCGGGTCAAACTTTGAGTTTGAATTTAGCACCCAATCCAAATTGGACTTATCAATGGTCGTCAAATCCTGCGGGTTTCACAAGCACTTTAGCAGCACCGACTGTGACACCAACTGCTACCACTACTTATTCTGTTAATATTACCTCTCAGAATGGTTGTGTGCGCACGATGTCGAAACAGTTTAGTGTGGCAACTGGCAGTTTAACAACTTCTCCAGATGCCAGTGCCTGTACAGGCAACCCTGTAACCTTAACGGCTACTGGCGTAACAAATATTGGTGGTACTTACCGTTGGAATACAGGCGCAACTACGCCAACTATCAATCCGACTATCAGTCAAACGGGTAGTTATACCGTTACTTTTACATACGGAAGTACCTGTACTTTAACAAAAACCATACAAATTACAGCCGTTCCCGGTTTCACAGCCCGCATCACTCCCGATACATTTAGTGCTACTCGTTTGGTAGATCAAGGGAATCAAATAACACTGAATACGCTTTTAACGGGCAATGCCGTCAATCCTATTTTTGCTTGGACAGACAATGGCAAAGCAGCTGTCACTACACAAAGTGCTTCATTTAAACCTTCAGAAGGGGCGCATATTTACAAAGTGCAAATAACATCTTCAACAGGTTGCACAACATCTGCGCAAGTAATTGTTACTGTTCGTTTTCCAAATTATGAAGTACCGAATGCTTTTACACCGAATGGCGATAATACGAATCCAACTTTTAATATAGAGTTTGACCCTGAAAACAAATCAGGTTCATTCAATGTGGGCAATCCACGACCCCGTTTTTGGAAAGGGAATATTGTTGTCGAATCCTTTCAAGTTTTCAGTCGTTGGGGCGGGTTGGTTTTTGATGAAAAAAGCACTGCGGTTTTAAATGACAAAGCCTTTAAAGGGTGGGATGGTAAAAAAGGCGGTAACGAAATGCCTTCAGATGTCTATGTCTATCTCATAAAATTGTTGATGCCCGATGGCAGTCAAAAGAATTTGAGTGGTGAGTTAAATTTGATTCGATAGACGTCTGTTGTTTGAGTGAAGATATGAGGCTGTTTCAAAAGAATTTTAATTAAAGAAGAAACCTAATATTATTGCGTTTTTTGCTAAATAACTTGCGTCAAATTTTGAACTTGACGCAAGTTATGGCTCAAACAAAATAATATTTCGATATCTTTTTTTATTTTATCTTGGAGACAGCCTCATATTTTACTTACATTAAGAAAAAAAGTAAAAAATACTGAGGGGGGTGCTTAGTCTAACTTATTTCACCAATGACTTTAATATGCCTTCAATAGCGCTTTTCGACAACCACCGTCCATTCAACATCACGCCTTCAATTTTACGAGACGCTTTAATATTCTTCAAAGGGTTCTCAGTCAATAAAACCAAATCAGCAACCGCTCCCGTTTTCACGACACCTAAATTGTCTTGTTTGAAAAATTTACCGATATTGAACGTGCCTGTCCGAAGCGCTTGATAAGGTGTTAAACCCGCTTCAACAAGATAATCCAATTCATGATGCAATGAAAATCCCGGCACATTAAAAACCTGTGGCGCATCAGAACCCAATAGCAAGCCAACGCCTTGTCTCTGGCATTCCAAAATTACTTTTTTTCGGATAGTATTGTATTGTAGCACAGAAGCAGCATCGTATCGAGCATTTTTCAACATATTACCTTTAGCCGTTGCCCAATTATCAAGGTCTGATTTTTTCATATATTTCATTTCAGGCGCACGCGTTAACATGTCGATTGTTCGAGTAGGCGACATCCAACGTTCTGCCAATGCCTGTGTGGGTACTATCCAAACATTATTTTCTCGCAAGGTTTTCAGCAATTTATCCAATTGAGATAAATCCGCACGATGCCCCGCAAACAAACCAAACAAACCAACTTCGCCTTCCGTCAAAGTATCCAAGCGTGGGATAAGGCTTTCAACCATGCCATCCAGATGGTCAATAGTAGCATAACCCACTTCTGCCGACCGCCAAACGCCGACTTGAAACGACACATGCCCACCATAAGGCATGCCCACTTCTTTGGCTGTTTTAATAAGGGCTTCAAAATTGGTTTTTGACAAGCCAGGGTGCATTTTCATAAAATCATACCCTGCCAGTTTTTGGCTTTTCACTTTTTCAATCCCTTCTTCTGCGGTTTTTACACTCACACCGCTAAAAGACGGACCCGATGTGTAAAGTTTAGGTCCTAAAATTTCACCCGATTGAATTTTGCTTCGCAATTCCAAATGCAAAGGATGCCCCAACATGCCCCGTATAGTTGTTACGCCATTAGCCGCAAAAAGTAATAAAACCTCTTTCATC
>JAYUQN010000911.1:0-2756 GCA_043756725.1 Saprospiraceae bacterium | reverse complement strand
GTTTTGGACCCAATAATCGTTGGGGAACATACCCATCCCTATCCGCCGCTTGGAATATAGGCAATGAACCTTTTTTAAAAAATATAAAATCCCTTTCGAGCTTGAAATTGCGCGGCAGTTGGGGACAATTGGGCAATCAAGAAATAGGGAATTATCCTTATAGTTCTTTGGTTGAAACAGGTCAAAGAGTCTATTCTTTTGGGGATAAAATAGCGACGGGGGCATCTATTATTGAAACAGGCAACAGCAATGTGCGTTGGGAAACGACAACTCAAACGAATATTGGCTTGGATTTGAGCTTGTGGAAAGACCGTTTATCCCTTATAGCCGATGTTTTCAGAAAAAAAACAGAGGATATCCTCGTGCGTGTGCCTGTGCCGCAAGCGGGCGGGTCTGAGCGTCCCCCTTATGTGAATGCGGGTTCGGTTGAAAATAAGGGGATAGAATTGGGGCTTATTTATAAAAACAAATTCAAGGCTTTTAATTACACTATCGGGGCAAATATTTCAGCCCTTAATAATAAGGTGTTGTCTATCGCAGGCAGTGAACCCATATTGGGCGGCTTCGGCTTATCCGATGGTCCGCTCACCCGTACAGAAGTCGGTTATCCCATCGGTTCTTTTTACCTCTATAAAATGGAGGGTATTTTTCAGACACAAGCCGAAGTGGATGCACACCCTTTTCAAACCACCGACACACGCCCGGGGGATGTGAAATTTGCTGACTTGAACGCCGATAATAAAATTGATGACAAAGACCGCATGCACGTCGGCAAGCCTTTTCCCGATTTCACTTATGGTGTGAACGCCAGTTTCACTTGGAAAAACTTTGATTTTTCGCTCTTGGCGCAAGGCATTCAAGGCAATGATGTCTATTTTCTATTCGGCAATTTTGCGTATGAAACGCAATCACGGGGTTTCAATTCCTATCAAAAAATCCTTGATCGCTGGACGCCGACAAATACCAATACCCCGATTCCAAAAGTCAGTCTTGACGACCGCAACGGCAACCGCCGCTCTTCCACCCGTTGGTTAGAAGACGGTTCTTATTTCAGAATTAGAAATATCACATTGGGTTATAACCTGAAAGATGCGCTTAAATGGAAAGTGATAGAAGGTTTGAGAATATACGTTACGGCTCAAAATGCGCTCACTTTTACCAAATATTCGGGCTTAGACCCTGAAATTCAAGCAAATACGAATGATACACGGGGTTTGGGCATATCGTCTGACTTGGCTGTGGGAATTGATTGGGGCACTGTGCCTGCGCCACGGACTTTTATTGTGGGGTTGAAATTGGATTTTTAACACCTGTTTCTGCGGATTTATTAAATCACTAACTACGCCTTTTAAGGCGTAGGGCAAGGTGTTAAAAGTATTTACGGCTTTAGCCAGTCACTTTTTCGAGCTGAAAAGATGCACGGCTAAAGCCAGAAATAGGTTTAGCATTTCGCCCTACGCCTTAAAAGGCGTAGTTAGTCATTTCATCGCACAGGTCGAATGAATGCGCCACTAAAGCATAAAAAAGGATAATATGAAAAAAGTAACCATAAAATACACACTCTTCGCAACTGTCCTCCTATTCACAGCCTGCAAAGACATTCTGGACAAAGACCCTATTGCGACTTTAGATGCAGGCTCTTTTTTCCAAACCGAAGCGGATGCCGTACAAGCTATCAATGCCGCTTATAAACCCTTGACTTTCAGCAATCCCAACAACAATTTCTATTGGGCTTTTGGGGTCTTGGCAAGTGATGAAGCGATTGTGGGCGGCGATGGGTCGCGGTCGGGTTTGGCTGAAATTGATGCTTTGACGCATACGCCACGGACGGATGAAATCAATAGCTTTTGGAAACTGCAATATGCGGGTATTACCCAATGCAATCTCGTTTTAGATAAAATTCAAAAAATTTCATTCGATAAAACGATTCAAAACAGGGTCACAGGAGAAGCGCTTTTTTTACGGTCTTACTATTACTTTTTATTGACCCAAGTATATGGCGATGTGCCTTTGTTTACCACCCTCGTTTCACCCGATAAATTACGTGCGCCCCGCACACCCAAAGCGGATATTTACAAGCAAATCATAGCCGATTGCGACCGTGCAGCCGATTTGCTACCCCCTCAGTATTCAGTAACTAACTCCCCTCTGGGGTCGGGGGCTGAAACAGGTAGAGCGACAAAAGGGGCGGCTTTGGCTTTAACTGCAAAAGCCTATTTGTATCAAAAAAATTGGGATAAAACATTAGAATATGTTGCCAAAGTAAAAGCCTTGAATATCTATAGTTTGATGCCCAATTATCAAGATAATTTCAATGAAAAAACGCAAAATAATAAAGAATCGGTTTGGGAAATCCAACATACGAATTTAGAATTAGGCGTAGGCAATTCGCTCAATCAATGGTGGATGTCGAAGAAAATAACAGGCGGTTATGGTTTTGCAGAAGCCACAGAGAGTTTTGTGGCTGCTTTTGAAAGGGATGACCCACGACGCAGATTTACAATCGTGCTCAATGATGAAGACTATTTTGGGGCAGTGTATAAAAACTCTTTTTCTTCTACCCGATACAGCCCTCGAAAATACTTGCAACATGACAGTACGGCTACTCAAAAAGCGGATGGGGACATCAATTATACCGCTATTCGCTTTGCCGAAGTGTTGCTGTGGGAAGCCGAAGCTTTAGCAGAATTGGGTCGGATTACTGAGGGGGTCA
This sequence comes from Saprospiraceae bacterium, assembly GCA_043756725.1. Lineage (GTDB taxonomy): Bacteria > Bacteroidota > Bacteroidia > Chitinophagales > Saprospiraceae > JAAFJT01. The sequence goes on along the minus strand of JAYUQN010000911.1, from coordinate 43 downwards.
TTCCGCTTGAAACGGTTCGTTCCCGCGCTCGTGCGCAAGCCAC
>JAYUQN010000910.1:0-7336 GCA_043756725.1 Saprospiraceae bacterium | reverse complement strand
AATGATTTAAATCAAGGTTGTTTAATAGCTGTTGATGATAACAAAATGCGAATTAGACCACTTCCTTTAAAAAGTAAAAAATAACCCTTTCTAATATTAACAACCTATCTTTTTACCCCTTCAGTATATAATACATTTTTCATAGAAAATATTAAAAATCAATCTGTTATGAATTTTAGAAAACCTATTTTAATCGTTTTATGCCTCTCAGTTGTTCTATCCGCTTTCGGACAAGAAGTCGTTGAAGAATTTACAAAACACGAACAAACAGAATATTGGGAGCCTATTCCTAAAATCGTGACACCTGCTAAAAATGCAGGGGAAGCCCCTTCCGATGCTATCATTTTATTTGATGGTAAAAATTTCAACAACTGGTTGGCGGTGAAAGACAGCACCGACAAAACACCCGCTCAATGGAAATTAGACACCAAAGAAGGCTCTGCAACCGTTGTCAGAGGCACAGGCGACATCAAAACCAAGCAAGTTTTTGGCGATTTTCAATTGCATATCGAATGGCGTTCGCCTATTGAACCTGACAATTTGAAAAGTCAAGCTAAAGGCAATAGCGGTATTTTTCTGCAAGGTATTTATGAAGTACAGGTTTTGAATAACTACAATAATTCTACTTATGTTAATGGACAGGCGGGAAGCATCTATAAACAAGTGCCGCCTATGGCAAATGTATGTCGTGTACCGGGCGAATGGAATAGTTATGACATCATTTACACAGCCCCTCGCTGGCGTACAAAAAATCAGTCTTTAGAAAAACCCGCTTATGTAACCGTTATTCATAATGGCGTTATCGTCCAAAATCATTTTGAAATACAAGGCACAACCCCTTATATTGGTGTACCTGTTTATAAAGCACATGGTAAAGGACCGATAAAGTTGCAAGACCACGGCAATGCTGTTAGCTATCGCAATATTTGGATTCGGGAATTGTAAAAACCATGATTTCCTTTCAGATTTCAGATTTCAAAGCCCCTTTGGAATCTGAAATCTGGATATTATGAATTCTTATTAAAGGAATTTCTTCAAAAAAAAGTATTAAACTTGCAATGATTTTTGAAAATTGATAGATAACCGTTATATTTGGATAAAATTTAAAAATATGGAAACATTAGTTGTAAGTGTTAAATCAGAAACAGCAGCTCAAGTATTAAAAGAATTTTTAGGAACAATAGATTATGTTGAAGGTGTCCAAGCTTCAGCGAGTCCAGATGCTCCCCCTTTTGTATTGGTCAAAGGCGACTATAAAGCCAATGACAAACCCTCTGATTTTGCAGGGATTTGGAAAAAACGTAAAACAAAAGTAGATGCTAAAAAACTTCGTAAAAAAGCATGGACTCGAAAAAAATAATACTATGTGATACCAATATCTTAATTGACTACTTCCATGAAGATGCTCACATTATTCAAGAACTTGATTATTTAGGATTTAGTCGTTTAGCTGTATCTGTTGTATCTGTTGCAGAAATCTATTTTGGTATGAGAAAAAGAGAAACTGCCAATACACGGACATTGATTCGTAAATTCAACCAAATACATATCGATAAGGAAACCTCAAAACTGTTCCTGCAGTTAATGTTGGGTTATAAAGATATGGGTATTGCCATACCTGATGCTTTGATAGCAGCCACAGCTTTAGCAAATAATATTGAACTTTTTACGCATAATCGTAAAGATTTTGACTTTATTGATAATGTGCGCTTATACAATCCAAGATATTAAAAATCTCGTATATTCTTTTACTTGCCTATAATGTATACTCCGTGTGTAGCAAATCAAGGTTTGTTTTTATCTCTTCAATAACATAAGTTACTAAAAATTCATTTTTACTGAGGGGGTGATAAGTATGACGTTTTTTAAATTAAAAACCTTTAGATCATGAAAAGAATTTACCTTTTAATCACTTTACTCCTTTTTAGTCCTATCTTATGGGCACAATCCAACCTCAAAACCCGAAACGTTGCCACAGGCTTAGACACACCGTGGGAAATTATTTGGGGACCCGATAATCAAATATGGGTGACGGAACGCTTCGGGCGCATCAGTCGTATCAACCCAACTACGGGTGTCATAATGCCACTATTGACCATTGCAGATGTACGTGAAAACGGTGAAGGCGGCTTGTTAGGCATGGCGATTGACCCACTTGTTCGGGATAATGTCACTGATGTTTTTGTCGCTTATGATTACAACAATAGCAGCGGCAGCTATCGAGAAAAGATTGTGAAATATCAATTCACAGGCACCACTTTGATAAATCCCGTCATTATTTTGGACAATATTTCTGCTGCAGGCATCCACAATGGTTGTCGCTTAGTCATTTCACCCGATAGAAAATTGTTTATCACAACGGGCGATGCTTCTACAGTAAGCACAGCGCAAAATACGTCAAGCCTCAATGGTAAAACGCTGCGTCTAAATTTGGATGGCTCAATCCCTTCTGACAATCCCATAAGAAACAGCCCTGTTTGGTCTTGGGGACATCGCAATGCACAAGGTTTGGTTTATGCACCGCTGAACAATCTTTTATACAGCAGCGAACACGGTCAAAACATAGAAGATGAACTGAATATTATCCAAAAAGGTAGAAACTATGGTTGGGGCAATGTGGAAGGCGCCTGCGACTTGGCTGCTGAAAAAACCTTTTGTCGAGACTCTAATGTCGTAGAACCGATAGCAGGTTGGGTTCCTACTTTGGGCGTTGCAGGTATTGATTTTTACAATCATAACAATATACCTGAATGGAAAAACAGCATTTTAATGACCTCTTTGAAAGGTGCGCGTTTAACAGTTATCAAATTGAGCAACGACGGACTGACAGCAGTTTCAAAAACCGATTTTTACACCAATACGTATGGGCGTTTGCGAGATGTGTGCATTTCACCCGATGGCAAAGTGTATATTGCGGTTAGTAACAAAGACACGCGCGGTGTACCCAAAGCAGATGATGATAAAATTGTGGAAATAACGGGTTCTACAAGTGGTGTAAAAGACGTGGAATCTACCGTACGCCTTTATCCAAACCCAGTTAAAAATGTATTGAATATTGAATCGCAAAAAAGCATTGGAAAAATACGTTTGTACGATAGTTTGGGGCGATTACTTAAAGAGATAAAAGCGACCAATAAGCTCGATTTTATGGATTATACTGAGGGGGTGTATTTTGTTGAAATTTTAGATGAAAAAGGGCATTTTATGTCACGTGAAAAAATTGTTAAATAGTGACGTAATTACTTACCCGTATCACAGACTTCAGTCCGTAAATGTTTAAATGGCGATAATTTTACTTCTTCTCTTACTTACGGAATTTAGAGTTTTAAACGTTTACGGACTGAAGTCCAATGCCATGAAGCTAAGGATTTATTGTTCAACTTATTCGGGTTTATGTAGAGACGTTGCACTGCAACGTCTTAGGTTTAGCTAATTTTCGCTACAATCAAGACGTTGCAGTGCAACGTCTCTACGTGAACCTCGGGTATAAGTGCTTTGACTAAATTATTTAGAAGAATCTTTATTTTTACAATAAATTGATTTTCAATTGATTAATGAATTTTATCAATTAAAATATTCTTCTAAATAATTTAGTCGAAGCACTTAAATCCTTAGCTTAATGGCATTGGGCTAAACGGCTAAGTAACAAACTTGCTATAAGTGCCTTAAAAACAGCGTTATAGCAAATTTGCTCATTCAATTTTGCTATAACTATATAAAAAACTATATTTTGAAAAATATGAATGATATAATAATAGGCAGAATAAAAGAAATTCAAATGATGCACGGCTTAAAAGAAAGCCCGAAATCTGAAAAATGACTATTCTAATATGTTGGTTCAGAATAGTTTATCTTTGAATGAGTTGTTTATGCGGATTTAACACTCCTCAGTATTTTGAGGTTTTCAAAGAATCCCCTTCTTTTTCCCTTCATCTACTCCTTTTAAAAAGCGAATCAATCCCGAAGTATAAACGGCTTGGTCGTCGTACATGGACATGTGGCTGCCATTTGGGCAAAACAAATAACTGCCCTGTTGCACCTCCCCTGCTATCCATTTCATGTGTTCTGGATCCATTGTGTCGTGTTTCGCACCAATAACCAATGTCGGCACGGTGAGGGTTTTCAGCACGTTTTTAACATCCCATTTTTCTAATTTGCCCGACAAACCAAATTCGCTGGGTCCTTGCATGGTGACATAAAGCGATTGATTCATTTTTGAAAAAGAACGGTTAACGGGTTCGGGCCAAGATTCGGGCGGCATACGCAGAATATGTTCTGCATAAAAATGGGGATATAGCAATTCCATATAACGGGGATTCGCAAAATCCTTTTTGGCTTCAATAGCCCGCACTTCTGCCAAAACTTTTGGGTCCATAAGTTTTGCCAAAACATTTTCAGCATATTTTGAATAATCGGGCCCGCTTGCCATCATATTTGAAATAATCAAGCCTTTGAGGTTTTTTTGGTATTTTAAGGCATATTCCATGGCTAAAATGCCGCCCCATGAATGTCCTAAAAGATAAAAATTATCATGGGTCAAATTCAAGGCTTTGCGAACTTGCTCCACTTCTTCGACATAGCGGGGCAAATCCCATAGCGCTGTATCTTTGGGATTGTCCGAATTGCCACAACCGAGTTGATCATAATAAACCAATTCAATACCTTCGGCGGGTAAAAAACTTTCAAAACACTCGAAATATTCATGTGTTGCACCGGGTCCACCATTTAACAATAGGAGTTTTATCTTCGGACTGTTGCCGAAAGATTTTGTCCAGACATTGAATTTTCCTTTGGGCGTTTCAATCGGTACGACTTTTACACCACCTGTTTTTACACCTGTTTCAGTGCTTTTAAAATAGGTTTGAAGATTGGAAGTTGTTGGAGTCTCTTTGCAAGATGTGAAAAGTCCGATGCTCATTAAAGCGAGTACAAATCTGATATTTTTAAATGTAGCCATGATTTATAGTTGTTTTTTTTCATTACTAAAATTTGGTGTAATTACTTAGCCGTATGATGGACTTCAGTCCGTCAATGTCTAAGTAATTGCGATAATTTTATTTAAAAATAGGACACCCTGTATTTCTATGAGATTTAAACATTGACGGACTGAAGTCCGTCATACGGCTAAGTACTTACAATTTGGTTTTATAAAACGACACAATGTAATGAAATTTGGCAATTTTAGGAAAAAATACTGAGGGGGGGCATTTTACGCCTTCAACACCCGCCACAAAATACGGGGACGAAACAGCGAAGTCGGCGGCTCAAGCAAACTCATGACTTTCAAAAAAGCTTTACAGACCACCTCATCTGTCAAAGTCGCTTTATGTACGCGCGAAACGTATTTGTTGATGAAACCAATAGCAGGCGGTTTCGGACCTTCGGTTTCGGGATAACGAAAATCCTCACCAACAGCTAACTCCCAAGGTGTATCCACTACTTTAGCCGCTTTTTTGAAAAATGTTGAAGCCAGTTTTGCATCGGGCGTATGATTTGCTAAAACTTTATCCAATTCAACAGCCTGCAAAGAAGCGGATGACATACCTTGCCCATAAGTCGGATTAAAACTCGAAACAGCATCGCCCAGAACCAAATAACCCAATGGAAAGCGTGTCAATTTTTCATAATGCCGACGCAAACTCGATAAGAATTTATAAGGCATAATCTCCGAAATCGGCTCGGATTGGCTGATAATATCGTACAATTCGGGCATCGGCAAGGCTTTCACAAAAGCCATAAACCCCGCCTCGTCCAGAGGCGCACTATCACCATGCCAACCGCCGACTGTAATAATCCAACGATTATCTTCAAATCACTTTACGAGATAAAAAAGATTTTGGATTTCAGAAAAATACTGCTCCATCGGAGTTCCTCCGGAAAAGGGGTAAATTTTTTTTCTTCTTCCCTAAAATGACACGGTTTTTGATTAAAAAAAGTGTGTTTCACTTACGAAAAATTGTTTTTTTTGGATTTCAGCAATTAGTTTTTTTTTTAAAAATTAAAAAAAAATTAATTTTTAAAATAATTCTTTAAAAGTTCTTAATTTTGATGTGCTTTTCAAGTTTTTTTGAATCAAGCTGTTAACCAATTTTTTATGCAAGCATACGAAAAGAAAATATTAATAAACCAAGATATAATAGAAAGCCTGCTCCGAGGAGAGAGTCAAGGCTATGAAATTTTGTTTGACCGATATGGTGCTATGTTGTTTGGTGTGATTTCAAGAATCGTGAAAAATGAAGCGGATGCTGAAAACTTATTGCAGGATAGTTTTGTGAAAATTTGGCGCAGTGTTGGCTCTTATGATGACTCGAAAGGACAATTTACGACATGGATTATCAATATTGCTCGCAATACTGCCATAGATTTTGTCCGCTCTAAGTATTATATCCAAAGGCGTGAAAACCAAAATATTGATAATCTCGTAAGTGGAGTGATAAATATAAGCGAAGCACCCCTTGCAACGGATACGCTTGATTTGAGGAATATCGTGAATAAATTGACGCCTCAGTATCGGCAAATTATAGAATGGATGTATTTTGATGGCTATACACAACAGGAAATTTCAGAAGAATTTAAGATGCCTCTAGGAACAGTGAAAACACGCGCACGTTTGGCTATGAATGAATTAAGACACCATTTTGATTTGGTTTGATTTTTAAAAATTTCACAATTGAAAAATACACAAGACATATCACTTGATTTTTTACGGACGTTGCTAACTGATGAACAAGGTAATGTGCCCTCAAAAGTTGATTTGGAACACGCAGAAGAAGCTTTGACGGCTTATGCCGTACAACACGCTGTCGTCCCCCCCCTCAGTATGCGCGATAAAATAATGGCTAAAATACACAAACTCAATATACATGAGCGCACACGCAATCCTTTTACACTTGAAAATTTACCCATTTTAACAGCTCAATCCAATTGGCTCGATTGGGAAGCCGCCGTTGAAGGCATTGAATGCCCTGCCGAATACGATAATGTTTATATGCATACTTTAGAATCAAATGATACGCGTGAACTGTTTGTGGCTTGGGTTCAAGAAGTGATTCCAGAAGAAGTGCACCACGATTTGTTGGAAAGTTTCATCCTTTTAGAAGGCACTTGCGAATGTAATATTTGGAATGAAACGGGTGAAAAACGCATCGTCAGAATGCAAGCAGGGGATTTCATCGAAATGAAAATTGGTGAAATTCATGATATTTATATTACATCGCCTAAGCCTGTGAAAGCTATTTTGCAATGGTTGAAAATAGCTGCTTAATCAAATTGCAGATTTAGGGTAAGGTTTTGTGAAAAATGTTGATGTGGTTTTGATTTTTTTTCAAAAAAAATC
>JAYUQN010000909.1:0-7346 GCA_043756725.1 Saprospiraceae bacterium | reverse complement strand
GGGAGCCAGAATAACAAGAATCTATAATTAAAAAAGTATGAAAGCTTTTGATTTTAAGTAAAAATTTTTGAATTGTACTATTGGAAATATATTGATTGGTTTTGTTTTTTTCCGCTTCTGTGGGAATCCAATAGCCTTCATCAATATGGGTATCCAATTCGCCATGCCCTGAAAAGTATATAAGCACATTATCAGTTGGCTTTACTTCAATAATTAAGCGTTTAAATTCTGCTAAAATATTTTCATCAGTAGCATCTTTATTAAGCAAAAGTTTGATATTTTTCTTATCAAAACCATATCGTTCAATCATCAGTACAACGAAATCTTCTATATCTTTAACAGCGTTGTTGAGACCAGTACAATATTTATATTCATTTACACCTATTGCTAATAGGTAATTTTTTCCACTTGAAAGTGCAGATTTCATAGAACCCGAAGGATAGCCGATAGGTCTTGAATTATTAGACATAGTAATCTTGTTATTTGGAATAGTTATGAGTTTGTTTTATTTGTTATTTTTTAATTATAAAACGCTACAAAAGTAAAAAATCAAATAACAAAATAGAAGAATATACAAATATAGTTTTCAACTTGAAGTTCAAATCTTTCAAAATTTAGTCATTTTTTTTGCTAAAAACGTATTATATTAGCATAAAAAATAAAAGCATATCATTTGAAGACACGCTTTTTATTTTTTTTACTGGGCAATTTAACCTTTGTCTGCCCGTCCAAATAGTCATTCCATGGGTTTTATCTTTATATTTGATTTCAAGGGCTTGAATGTCTTCACGTCTATTTTTCTTTATAGATAATACTGTTATCCGAATTTTCAAATTTTTAAACCAAATCTCTTGCTAATCTGTTTTTAAATTATACCTTTGCTTATTGATAATAAGTCTAAATAAAAACATAATTTTCACACAATTCAATTTGTTCCACAAATGCACCAATTAATGAGTCATTTTAAAACATTAGCCCTATTGAAAGAAGGTCAAGAAGGTGTCATCCACGAATTTACGAATGACAAAATGGCGAGCAAATTGCTCAGCATGGGTGTTTTGCCCGGTAAAATGCTGCAATTAATACGCCGTGTGCCTTTTGGTGGCGGCTTATATGTGAAAATTGAGGGTCAAAATATGGCGCTACGCTTGGAAGAAGCGCGTAACATCGTGCTTGATATGAAACGGCTATGAATTCAAATAAGATATTTTTCACCTTTGCTTTTGTCGGCAATCCCAATGCAGGAAAGTCCTCTGTTTTTAATCAATTGACAGGTTTGCGGCAAAAAGTGGGCAATTTTCCGGGTGTAACGGTAGATAAAAAAACGGGTTTTGTGGCGCTTGAAACCCAAGAGGTGCAAGTCATTGACCTTCCCGGCACTTATAGCCTCTATCCCAATTCGCAAGATGAGCGTATCGTGCTCAATATTCTCGCCAATCCAAAAGATAAAAGCTATCCTGATGCACTAATTTATGTTGCTGATTTGACCCAATTGGAGCGGCATCTCTTGCTTTTTACCCAATTGAAAGACCTCAATTTGCCTTTAATTCTCTGTGTCAATATGCTTGATATTGCCACCGAACAAGGCATTTCATTTGATAAAAATATTTTATCTGAAACCTTTAATACGCCCGTTGTTGCGCTCAATGGCAGAACGGGAGAAGGCATTTCAGCTTTGAAATCAGCTATGCAGCAAGTGATTCTTGCGCCGCCCCCCCCTCTCCGTGGGAGTCCCTTCGGACAGTATAAAATGTTTTTTCAGCTCAATTCTATTGAAGCAAAAGCCGTGGAGCAAATTCGTTTTCAGATGCCAGAAGTGGAAAATCCTTATCGTGCTATTCTCTTGGCACACCACGCCCAAGCCATGCCGTTTTTATCTGAAAATGAAAAAAATACGATAAAAACCATTGTTGAAACCGAAAAATTTGAAGATTTACGTCTGCAAATAACCGAAACACTGCAACGATTTGACCGTTTGCAACCTATTTTACAAAAAGTTATTGAAAAAAGAAAAACCGTCGGCAGCAATTTGACAGACAAAATTGATAATATTTTGACCCACCATATTTGGGGTCCTGCTATCTTTTTTGCTGTTATGTTTATGATTTTTCAATCCATTTTCGCCTTAGCCACGTTGCCGATGGACTGGATTGAAGGGGGTTTTTTAAGCGTCAATGACTTTCTGAAATCGCATTTGCCGCAAAGCATGCTCACCTCCTTGCTCACAGATGGCGTCATTGCGGGTTTGAGCGGCGTCTTGGTTTTCATACCCCAAATCGCTATTCTGTTTTTCTTAATATCCCTGCTCGAGGAAGTCGGCTACATGGCGCGCACCGTCTATTTATTTGACCGAACCATGCAAAAAGTGGGCTTAAATGGGCGTAGCATTGTGTCCCTTATTGCAGGAGGTGCCTGTGCCATTCCCGCAATTATGGCAACCCGCACAATCAGCAATTGGAAAGAACGCCTTATCACCATACTCGTCACGCCTTTTATCAGTTGCTCAGCGCGCATACCCGTTTATGCCTTGTTGGTGGGCTTTGTTGTGCCTAATGAAAATTGGTTTATTTTTAACAAACAAGGCTTGGTTTTCACCGCTTTATACCTTTTAAGTATCGTAACCGCTTTAGTTGCCGCCTACATTTTCAAGAAGATTCTTAAAACCAACGAGTCCACGTTTTTGGCAATTGAGTTGCCTGAATATCGCCTACCCCATTGGAAAAATGTAGGTTTGACAGTGTATGAAAAAGTGAAATCTTTCGTTACCGAAGCGGGCAAAGTCATTATTATAGTGTCAATCGCACTTTGGTTTCTCGCAGCTTTTGGACCGGGCAATCAAATAGAAGAGGCTGAAAAGCAAGCCCGTCAAGTAGCTGTAGAAAAACTTATGACAGAGCAGCAGACAGCCGATTATGTCGCCGCCGAACGCTTGCAAGTCTCTTATGCGGGCTATCTCGGCAAAGCCTTTGAGCCGCTGATAAAACCTTTAGGATTCGATTGGAAAATAGGCATTGCTTTGATTTCATCCTTCGCCGCCCGAGAAGTTTTTGTAGGCACTATGGCAACTATTTACAGCATTGGTAGCGCACCAGACGATAATTCAAGCATCCGCAACCGCATGAAAGCAGAAATGCGACCCGACGGCACACCGCTCTATTCGATGGCAACCGCTTTGTCTTTGCTTGTTTTTTACGTGTTTGCCATGCAATGTATGAGCACTATGGCGGTAGTGAAACGAGAAACAAAATCATGGAAATGGCCCCTTATACAGTTTGCTTTTATGAGTGCTTTGGCGTATATTGGCAGTTTTATAGTATATAATTTTTTCAAATAAATGGCGATTTGTTCGCAGATTTAGGGTAAGTTTTTTGATAAAATTTGATAATCAATCGCTTGCGTGATTAATCATTTATCATTCATCATTACTTATTACCTATAATTCAAAAAAGATTTATACTTTTTCACCATTATATCGGGTGAAACGCCTTGCTTATACAATCTAAAAATCCTAAAATTTGCCCATTGTACCTTCAAATAGCTGTTTGTTTCATATTTACGAGCCGAAACGAGCACATATTTAGGCATAATCACCATTTTAAAAAGCAATTTTGCCCGACGGATAAAATCATATTCTTCCATAATCGAATAGTATTCGTCATAGCCATTTAATTCTTCAAAAACACCCCGCACCACAAACAACGTTTCATCGCCCCCCCGACACCACATCGCAGAAAAGCGGGTACAAAAAGCGTTAATTTTCAGTAAAATATGATTGGAATCAAACTGATAACGATAGCAACCTAAATGAAAACCTTTATGTATAAAATTTTGAATATCAACACAATACGTTTCAGGTGGATAACAATCGGCGTGAACAAAATAAAGGATATCACCTTTAGCGGTTTTTGCGCCTAAGTTCATTTGCACTGCCCTACTGCGCTTGTCAGACGTTAAAACCATTGCGCCAGCTCGTTTGGCGACCCCCTCAGTATTGTCAACACTTTGAGCATCCACAACGATGATTTCAAGCAAATCATTTGTGGCGTGGCGTTTTAGATATTGAACAAGCTGCCCAATATTTTCTGCTTCGTTGAGCGTCGGTATAATGATACTAATCTGCATAAAAAAGGTGTGAAAGGATTTTTAAAACAAAATATAAGATGTACATTGAGTCCTGAAACCACAAATTTTACGAATAATGTGTTTCCCAAAGGAATCCCTACGGGAAACCCATTATTCACATAAATTCGTAGTTTCAGCTAAATACTTACATAAAATTTAAATATACGAAACTTAAATATATACGACTAAAGATAAAATGAAAGTTTTAAAAAATTTGAAAATGAATCAAATAAATCGGGTTCGGGTGGTGACTTTTATCGCCACAGCTTATATTCTTATGTCATTTATTTGGTGGACAGTCTTGCTTTTTCGGAAAAACGAAGACACCCGCAAAGCCTTATTAGAAACGATACGGCTGCAATTAAAAACCGAAGGTAAGAATTTTAATGAAATAGAACTACAAAAGACCCCTCAGTATCTGGACTTGAAACGCGTCTCTGAGCGGCAAAATCGCATGATTTGGGGTGAAGGGACTGTGCTTTTTGTGGGCTTACTGTGGGGTATTGGCGCAATATATCAAGGTTTTAGAAAGGAAGCAGCTATGGCAAGCCAAAGACGCAATTTTCTTTTATCCATCACCCATGAGTTGAAATCGCCGATTGCGTCTATCCAATTGATTTTACAGACGTTTCAAAAAAGAAAATTGGAAGAACACCAATTTAACCATTTTGTCAATGCGGCAAATCAAGAAGCCGAAAGGCTCAACGAATTGGTCAATAACCTCCTCCTTTCAGCCAAATTGGAAATAGCTTACGAACCTGTGTTTGAAGAAATGAACGTCACGCTTTTTCTTGAAGACATTGTGGCTAAGATGCACGTTCGTTTTCCTAAAGCGGTCTTGCATTTCACCAAAAACGAAGTGCCAATACTGAGGGGGGATAGGCAAGGCTTGATGTCTGTTTTTATGAACTTGATAGAAAATGCTGTAAAATATAGCCCAAAAGACCCTATCATTTACTTGCACTATTCCTACGAAAAAGGTAAATTTATCTTTGAAATCAAGGACAACGGCATGGGAATAGCCAATAATGAAAAAAAGAAAATCTTTGAACGCTTTTACCGCATTGGCAATGAAGATACACGCACAACAAAAGGCACAGGTTTAGGGTTGTATATAGTTAACCAAATAGTTAAAGCCCATCACGGAACCATTCAAGTGCTGGATAATATACCGAAAGGAAGTATATTTAAAGTCATTTTACCTTAATTCAATCTAAATTAACTTCGGTTAAATAATAATTAATGGTTAAACATTTATTTGTATTAAACCTGTTATACTTTTAATTTTGCATTTTTTTGTAACCGCTTAGCCGTACCACGGGCTTCAGCCCGTAAATGTCTAATAAATGGCAATAATTTTATGTAAGTATTTACAGTTTTTAAACGTTTACGGACTAAAGTCCGTGATACGAGTAAGTAGTTAAATTTTTTTAAACAAATCCTGCTACCTTAATCATAATAAATAGGAATTATATGAGAATTTTACTTGTAGAAGATGAAGAAAACATCAAAGATATTGTCAAGTTAAACCTTGAATTGGAAGGTTTTGAAGTCATAGCTACCGATAATGGCAAAGAAGCCATAAGACTTTCACAAGAACAGCATTTTGACCTACTGGTGTTAGATGTTATGTTGCCTGAAATGAATGGTTTTGAAATTTGTGAACAAGTGCGTCTTACAAATCACGATACGCCTATCATTTTCTTAACGGCTAAAGATGCGCCTCAAGACCGTATAGCAGGCTTGAAAAAAGGTGCCGATGATTATCTCACCAAGCCTTTCAATTTGGAAGAATTGCTCTTGCGGGTGCATAATCTCCTCAAAAGAAGCAATAAACAGGCTGCTGAAGAGTCTGAAATGTTCCGTTTTGGAGACAATCAAGTCAATTTCTCAACTTTTGAAGCCACAGGCAATCAAGGCAATTTTATGATGACCAAAAAAGAAGCCATGCTTTTGAAACTACTGGTGGAAAGAAAAAATGAAGTCGTCTCTCGCAATCAAATTCTACAATTCGTCTGGGGTTACGATGTATTTCCCTCTACCCGCACCATAGATAATTTTATCCTCAGCTTCCGCAAATATTTTGAAATTGACCCGCACAATCCTAAGTTTTTTCTTTCTATTCGGGGCGTGGGGTATAAATTTGTTATTTAGTTGGTTGGTTAACCAAATGGTTAAACCACTAAATAACAAACTTATAGCGTTTAAAAATCTATAAATTTGTCGATTACTAAGTTAACTAAATAGTTAAAACTTAGATATTTAATCTATTTATACATAAAACGCGGTAAAATCCCGAAATGCGGAGCGGAGACGTTGCAGTGCAACGTCTCTACGTCATTTTACTTACTATTTTGAGGTTTTTGCCAATGTAGAGACGTTGCACTGCAACGTCTTGGCATCGTTTTTTGCTAAATTTTCGGGAATATGAATAAAATTTGCTACCAATATTGCGTTGCTCTGCACCAGAGTTTTGAATCATTCTAACATTGTTATTTCGGAAAGATGTTAAAATTTTCAATTTTTGACAATAAGTGTCTCATATAGCGTTTATAAAATAACGCATTTATATTTTGATACCAACAAAACAATGTCTGAAAATGAAACTACAATCCCTTGCTTGCTTTCTATTTTTTATCGTTTTAAGCTCTCCTTCCCTATTGGCACAGCGTAAAAGCTATGTAAAAACATCCAATTGTCGCCAAATTATTACGCTCAATATGGGTGCGCATCGCATTGCTAACTATGAAACGTATGGTGCAAACATCGGTTTGAGCATTGAAAATATCATTCAAAAACATCTTACAATTTCAGTAGGTTTCAAAGAATTTGCAGACAAATCGGGCATTTTTATCTATGATGTAGCTAAAAATCCCTTGAAAGAGCTGATTGCACACCGTGTTACGCTCCTTTCAGGTATCAATTTTTACCCTAAACATGCACTTCATGGATTTTATATAGGCGCACATTTTGGCGGCTTGATTTTGCTCAATACCAATGGCGAACAGCCCCTTGTCCATAAGGATGGCGTTCCTAAACTTTCTCCTACGTTTGAAACTATGACTAATGTCAAATTCGGTTTTCAAGGCTTTCACAAATTGGGATTTACGTGGAATGTGTATGCGGGCGCGGGGATAATTTTTCCACAAAATACGAGTTCCTATCCTTTTGGGGAGGTGGGTTTTAAGGTGGGTAAAAAACTGTAAAATAAACATTATGATACT
>JAYUQN010000908.1:0-7349 GCA_043756725.1 Saprospiraceae bacterium | reverse complement strand
TCTCCCACAATCGGTCATTTTACACTATCAATACACTGATTGGGCACGTATGGAAAGCAAACACCGTTGGTATCAATGTTGGGACTTATTGCATCGCCAACTAAATCCTATTTACCTCTATCGGCTCTATCATCACAGAAATACTGTTTCTCAAAAAGCAATACAACTGCTTGATAATAAATGGTTTGTGCATTATATGCAAGCGGGTATTGACATGTTTTCAGTAAAAAAAGACGCTTCGTATAGGTGGGATGATGAAGTGGAAAAGTATTTTCAAATGTATGGTAAAACAAGATTTTCAATGCTTGATATATGGAGAAATACTGAGGGGGGTGATTGTCGCAATTTTTTTCAAAAAGGATTGCATCATTATTTGCGTTTCACACAGCCTATCCACAAATTTTTTGGTGTAAGACTGATAGATAAGATGTTGAGGGGATTCTTCTTTTATTTTGAGTAATAAGCTTCCGAAGGCTTTTAACCTTCGGAAGCTTAATTCGATAGTTAAACCATTTCAACCTCTTTTACGACACTTTTTTTAATCAAATCCATATCAGGCGTTGAAACATCTTTAAGCGCCACACCACCCCGCTCTTTTCTCATAATCCGCGAATATAAACCTACTTCTTGGCTGAAAAGAAACCGCAACCACAATTTTGTATAAGACTTGTGCGACAACAAAGTGTCATAAAACTCGGGCGCAAGCGCTTTTAGTTTTGGCAAATTGTTCCACGGAATGGAAGGCATATCGTGATGCTCATTGTGAAAACCAACATTCAAATTAACGCTGTTGAGCTGTCCATAATAGCTATAAGTTTCCTGTTTAGGGTCGAGTACAAGGAAATGCTCTTGAATCCACCGTGCACCAAGCGGATGCAAACCAACCGAAAAGAAGAAACTTAAGCCGAGATAAGCAAAAGCTTTCCAGCCTAAAAAATAGACAACGGCTATATCAAAAGCGAATTGAACTACAATATTCAAAATCACCCATCTATCTACCACCGTTGCTTCTTTACACCGAACGACGCGCAAAGCTTGAAAAATTGGGAAAAACAACAACCATAAGGCTTTACCTAAAAAATAGTTGTTAATCAATTTGGCTTCCCAACCAGAAGGTAAATCAGCATCTAACTCATGAACGCCTTGAAAGCAATGGTGTTTGATGTGAAAGTTTTTGAAAGAAATAGCCGATGGCAACAAGGAAGGCAAATTTGCAAAAATGCCCGTATAGATATTAAAACGCGGTGTTTTAAAAATCAAATTGTGAGCCGCTTCGTGGATACATACAAAAAGCGTATGCGTTGGAAAGGCTCCAATAAACCAAGCCGCAGCCACAACAAGCCACCAACTTTGTTCGCTTAAAAGATAAGCACCCACAAGCTGAAACGCCACACAGAAAAATGTGAGGGCGAATGTGATAGGGTTTTTACCAATTAATTTTTTAACTTCGGGATGTGCTTCAATGATTTCTTTAGTACGGATACGGTGCGGTTCAGAGCCGCTCACGTATGTGAAGTCTTGCTTATAAGCCATGATTCAGATTTCTATTTAAAGACAGATTCACTATTTAAGTTTTGACAAAGGTAAGAATTAGAATTGAATATTCACCAATATAGAAATCATAACCTTACAAAACCATAAATTTCATCGTTTTTATCTTGTCTTTTACCATCAAACGGCATAAATATATACCCGAGCTGCCCAAATCTTGGCGTAAAAGTGTGTGTTCATACCCCCCCTCAGTATAAGTGCCTTTCATCACTGTTTTCACGATTCTACCAGATAAATCTACAATATCTAATTGAACTGAGCTATTGTTTTTTAAATTGAAACGAATGGTTGCTGTGGAAGTCACAGGGCTTGGGCTGATTTTTAAATCAGAAACGACATCCTCAATATCAAAAGTAGATGAAACCACAGCAGGTAGGTTTGTGTAATACATAGAGCGTCCGAATGTTGCCGCTACCAATTTGCGAGAAGGTTTGTGAAACCTCAAATCTGTAACGGGGCTTAGCGGCATTCCAGTACCCAGAAGTTCCCAAGTCGTGGCATCATCGCTGCGTGTTACATAAACACCCATATCGGTTGCTACATACAAAGTGCCTTTTAAGGAAGGATCTGGCACAATATCATTGGCAGGTGCTTGGGGCAAATTGGCTGAAATATCAATCCATGTTTCACCCAAATTAGTGGTTTTCAAAACATGGGGTTGGTATTCGTTCCATTTGAAACCAGAGACAGTTACATAAGCAGTATTGGCATCAAAAGGGTCTGCTTCAACTCTTGTAATCCACCGATTGGGTAAACCATTGTTAATTCTTCGCCAATTCATACCATCATCAGTTGAAACTGATATATAGCCATCATCTGTACCTACATAAATAATTTGTGGATTTTTAGGTGATACGCTGATGGTTGTGATGGTGCCATAAACGATTCCAAGTGTTCCTCCTGAACCCCTTGTCAAATCGGGGCTAATGGCTCTCCAATTAGCTGCATGGTCGGTTGAACGATATAACCGATGCGTTCCTAAATATAGGGTAGCTGGGTTTGCAGGTGAAAAAACAACAGGTACTTGCCAATTTTTACGGTCATTTGTATTGATGCCTGCCAAAGCATAGCCAAACGATTCGCCGCCATCTATTGAACGCCCTAAATTGCCATATTG
The DNA here is from genome assembly GCA_043756725.1 of Saprospiraceae bacterium. Lineage (GTDB taxonomy): Bacteria > Bacteroidota > Bacteroidia > Chitinophagales > Saprospiraceae > JAAFJT01. Next base: position 4,681 of record JAYUQN010000908.1, on the reverse strand, counting down.
AGACTCAGCATAAACATAGCGACTATCAAGAGGATTGACCAAACAGTAAAATCCATCACCACCTAAAATATGAACCCACCTATCAAGTGTGCCATCTAAAGCACGCCAAGTGCCATTGTCTTGTGTGCCACCAAAAAGCTTTGTTGGATTTTGTTCATCAATTTCACAAGTATAAAATTGTGAAATAGGCAGTGTGTTATGGTAAGTCCAATTATTTGAAAAATCTTTAGAGCTATATAAACCGCCATCGTTGCCATCAATAATATGCGTATTATCATTTGGATTTATCCATAAAGCATGGTGATCTACATGATTAAGCTGGGTGAAAGTCTGCCATGTTTGCCCGCCGTCTAAGGTTCTATATGATTCGACACCTAAAACATAAGCGATATTCACATCCGTTGGGTCAGCATAAATTTTACCAAACCACCAACCAAAACCTGAATACATATATTGTAGATGGTTATTAGGGTCCTGTTTTGTCCAAGTTTCACCGTTGTTGTTGCTGCGATAAGCGCCTCTATATTCACCTCTTTCATCGGCATAAATAGCATACAATACTGAGGGGGCTTTAGGTGAAATAGTAATACCAATTCTACCAATATCTGTTGTTGGCAAACCCGTTTGCATTTTTACCCATGTTTGCCCACCATTCACAGACCTGAAAATGCCGCAAGTGGGTCCCCCATAATCCCGAACATACGGTCGGCGCATCCGTTCCCACATAGCCGCATAAACCGTATCAGGATTAGTAGGGTGAATTGCCAAATCTATACAACCCGTAGAGTCTGTCAAATACAAGACTTTTTCCCAAGTAGAGCCGCCATTTGTTGTGCGATAAACACCTCTTTTTGAACTATTGGCATATAAATAACCCATAGCCGCTATGAAGACTCTATTGGGATTTTTAGGGTCAATAACCACTTTGCCGATGCTGCCAATGCCTGTGGGTCCGACATGTTGCCACGAGGTGCCCCCATTTTGACTTTTATAAACGCCTACACCATCATAATTTGTGGAACCTCCACCGCCATTGGCTTCACCCGTTCCGACATACAATATTTGCGGATTGGACGGCGCAACAGCTACATCGCCTATTGAAAGGGTTAAAGCTCCATCGAATATGGGGTTCCAAGAAGTGCCACCATTGGTTGATTTGAATATGCCGCCTGCAGCTGCACCAATATAAATAGTTTGGGGATTGGAGGGATGAACAGCCAATGATGTAATACGTCCACCACCATTAGTGGGTCCTGCTAATACCCAATTAGTTGCACCACGTGTCATAAGGCGTTGATTCTGAAACACTTGTGCTTGGCGAGCGGCTTCAAGATAGGCTTCAGGATTAACATCGTTATTAGGATACGCCCGTTGAGAGTAATACCAGTCGGAAGGGTATAACTTTTTATCTTCTTTTTGAAACGCTTTGTGCGTAGAAGACTTTTTATGTAAAAAAAGGGGTGATAAAAGAAGACAAAAAAAGGCTATTCCAAAAACGATATAATACTTAAAACGGCTCATTGTATGTGACTGTTTTTTATTTTCACAAAAATAAGGCTAAAATATTAATTTTCTTAAATTAAAAAGCGGTAGGAGGAGTATTAACAAAAAAAACTCCGACGTTGTGAAACATCGGAGTCCAATGAAAAACATAAAAATACCCCTATTTGTCGTTTTCTCTTAAATCTCTTTGCAGCAATCGAGGCTGCTCTTGGTGCAAAGTTGTATGTCACTCTGTTTTTATCGCTTTAAAAGTTGAGTCTATATTGTTTACATTTAGTAAAACTGCCCAACACTTAACATTTTTTCAAATACAATGCCAAAAGCCATCTCAACGTATTGAGATGGCTTTTATGGGCACATTATGCGTGTTAAATTTTCAAAAATACACATTTTCTGTTAGGGGTTAAATACAGAAAATTTGTATGATGAAATGCTTTTCTACAAAATATCGGCAAAAGCCTTGAGTGATTCAACGTGAAAATGTGGTTTCCACAGAGTGAAATCTTCTCCCTTGCCTTCAATAAATACTTTGACCATGCCCAACCTGTCCCCCATTTCCATGTCTGAATTGGAATCGCCCACTATCACAGACCGATGAAAATCAATTTCAGGAAAATCTTTTTGGGCTTGTTCTGGCATGCCTGTCCCGGGTTTTCGCCTATTGCTGGCGTTGATAGGCAAGTCGGGTGCAAAATAGATTTTATCAATGCGTCCACCCTGTTCATTAATATTTTTAACCATGAGGTGGTGAATCCTATTCAATCGGGTTTCTGTCATCAATCCCTTGCCGATGCCAGCTTGATTGGTAACAACAATTATGCGCCCAAAAATAGTTGACAATTTTTCTATGGCTTTAATGCTGTCGGGCATAAAAATAAAGTCTGTCCATTTTTTGACATATTCACCTACCATGCGCTCGTTGATAACGCCATCACGGTCGAGGAAAAGCGTCCATGTTTTATCGAATTTCACAATTTATATATTTATTATTAAAATATTTAGATTAAAACCTGAATCTAAGGGGTATAATTCAAATGTAATGATAAGTTTGATAAAATACTGAGGGGTAGTTTCCGATATGGAAGCTACCCCTTATAATGCACAGGCTATATTCTACTATTCAGAATACACTACTTTTTAAACATAGACTCTACAAAAGCTTTTTTATTAAAAATCTGCAACTTATCTATTGCTTCACCAACACCAATGTATTTTATCGGTATTTTAAATTGGTCGCTGATGCCTATGGCTACGCCGCCTTTCGCTGTGCCGTCCAATTTAGTCAAAGCCAGACAGCTTACCTCTGTTACTTCTGTGAAATGCTTACACTGCTCAATAGCATTTTGACCCGTTGAAGCATCAAGTATCAACATAACATCGTGTGGCGCACCATTCATGGCTTTGGCAACCGAGCGTTTTATCTTGCCCAACTCATTCATCAAATTGACTTTGTTATGTAAACGCCCTGCGGTATCTATAATAGCAACATCACAATTGTATTTTTGAGCATATTGCACGGTTTCGTATGCCACTGCAGCAGGGTCTGCGTTCATCCCTTTTGAGTAAAACTCACAACCAACCCGTTCAGACCATATTTTTAATTGTGCAACAGCTGCAGCACGAAAAGTATCAGCCGCGCCCAACACAACACGGTAATCGTTTTTAATCAATTGATGCGCTAATTTGCCAATTGTTGTTGTTTTACCCACACCGTTCACGCCGACTACGAGCATCACATACGGTCTGCCCGTTGTTTGAAGCGGCATTTGAAAAGAATCGGGTTCTTCAACATTGTTTTCTGCGAGCAAATCAACGATTTCATCACGGAGGATGTGGTTCAATTCATCTGTATTGACGTATTTATCCCGCTTAACTCGGTTTTGAATACGTTCAATAATTTTTACTGTTGTTTCTAAACCCACATCTGATGAAATAAGAATGGCTTCCAACTCATCTAAAACTTCTTCATCTACGGTGGTTTTGCCTGCTACGGCACGGGTAATTTTACCGAAAAAACTTTCTTTAGTTTTCTCTAAGCCTTTGTCAAGGTCTTGCTCTTTTTCTTTATTGAAAAAACGACTGAAAAAACTCATTTTACAATGGACATTTTACAAATGACAAATGACAATGGACATTTTGCAATGAACAATGGACAATGGACATTTTTCAGCTTGGCGAATTGTCCATTATAAACTGTCCATTATATAAAAAGGCTTTTTCTTCTGATTGAGAAAAAGCCTTTCACAACATTTTTTTCAAAATGTGTTATGCAACAAGACCGAAAGCACCCCCTTTCCATAGGAACTCCTACGGAGCAGTATAAGAGGATATTTTAGGCTTTTTTACTTTGTATTAGCGAACCATTCTTTCACTTTTTCTTTGTGAACGATGGCTTCTTTAAACATATAAGCACCCGTAGTAGGGTTCTTGACACTTTTGATAACGCGCACGTGGTCTTTACCAGACCCTGCATTGGCAGCACGTTGAGCTACTCTCGCGTTTTTTGATACTTTCTTTGCCATTTTATTTAAAAATTGGAGATTTTGTAATGAGTGATAGGTGACAAGGTATATGTGATACAATTAGTAATCATCTATCCCTTATAACCCATAACTTACTTAATTTCGCGATGAACCGTTACTTTTTTCAAAATAGGATTGTATTTCTTCAATTCCTTACGGTCAGGAGTATTTTTACGGTTTTTCTGCGTAATATAACGCGAAGTACCGGGCATACCAGAGGTTTTATGCTCTGTGCATTCCAAAATGATTTGGATACGATTGCCTTTTGATTTCTTTGCCATTGTATAAAAAATTTGAAAACTTCTTAAAATAAAATTTAGCAACCAGCAGGTTCATCCATTAGTTCAAAACCAATGTCGTTGCCTTTTTTCTGCAATTTTTTTACATACTCGTACAAGCCGAGTTTTGAAACTGTCCGTAGGGCTTTAGCTGTAATTTTCAACTCAACCCAATCGTTCAATTCAGGAACAAATACGCGCTTTTTTTGCAAATTAGGCAAAAAACGGCGTTTTGTTTTCATATTAGAGTGAGAAACCTTGTTGCCCGTTATCGGACGCTTTCCCGTCAATTCACATACTTTAGACATAACTTTCTATTTAAAAGACTTGAAAAAAAGAAGTGTGACCTTGTAAGGATTCGAACCTTAAACCTTCTGA
>JAYUQN010000907.1:0-2762 GCA_043756725.1 Saprospiraceae bacterium | reverse complement strand
CCACCGCCTTGCGTATGCCCCATATTGTCTATCAAAAAAGCATAAGTGGCTGAACGAACTTCGTAATTGGGATAAGATAAAATCAATTCACCATCTTCTCGTTTTTCTTTAATCGTCAAATAGCCCGTTTGGAACATTAAAGAAGTTAATTCAATATTATCTAAACTATATTGATTTAAGAAATTAATATCCACTTCTAAATTGTCTAAATTAAAAACACCTTGTTCTAATATTTTCTTAACTAAAAAAGTAGGTGTACCTGTATCAAACCAATAGCCTTGAAAATCTTTCTTTGACAAAAACAATAAGATGCCAAAAGGATTGTATAATGTGTTTTTACCATCCCAACTATAGCCATTATACCATAACCGAATTTTGCCCAATAGTTGCTGTCGTGTATAATGGGGGAAAACAAGTAAAGCATCATCAATATAGGCTGCAAAATTATGCTCTAACTCTTGCTGCGTATAGCCTAACATCGTAGCATAATTAGGGTCAATTGTTAAATCATTCAGATTATTGAGCTTGGAAAACAAAGAGACTTTTGTAAATTTAGAAACGCCCGTAATAAACAATAAGCGGATATAAGGGTCTGAATCTTTTAAAACGCCATAAAAACTACCCAGAACAACTTGATTGGCTTTGGCTTCATCAATTTTATGAAATTCTAAAAAATCTATTATTGGCTTGTCATATTCGTCTATTAAAATCACAACTTTGCCATGTTGCTTATACAGCTCTTTTATTAAACGAGAAAATAAAAGACCAATATCTGTAATGCCTTTGGAATCAATGCCTTGTTCTTCATATTTTTCTAATAAATAATACCGAATTCCGCCCTCTAAACCCATGCTTAAATAAGGTACACTTAAAAAAGAAATATGAATAACAGGGCTTTTCTTATTCCAATCCCATTTATCAGCTATCCAAAGGTCTTCAAAAAGCTCACGGCTGCCCAAATAAAGTTCTTCAAAAGTTGAAAGCAATAACGACTTGCCAAAACGACGAGGGCGCGAAAGAAAATACATTTTCCCTTGCGTACACAACTGATATATATATTGCGTTTTATCAACATATATGCAATTGTCTTCACGTAAATCGCGAAAGGATTGACGGCTAATCGGCAATATTTTCTTTTCCATTAGGCAAATATAAGGCTTTTTTTACCCCCCTCAGTATTTTTTCCAAAGGAATTCCTTCGGAGCAATAAAAAGTCAGAAATTAAACGCTGTAAGTTCTTAAATTTTGAGTGAAAATAGCACTTTCCAGTAGAGGCTCTTTTGTCCTCCTATTTCTTTAAAAAAAAGCTTAAACAAGTGATTACCTTTTTCATATAGGGCAATTAATAACTATATGCCCATGAGAGAAGCCTTTTCATATCAATGAAAACTATATTCTTAAAAATTATATTTTTAAATATTAACAATAACATATTAAATTTGTCGTACAATGAAAACAGTCATTCAGTTTAGTTCAAAAATCGTTAATCTTCTAAAAAAATCCATCGCTATGAAAAGTGTAACACATTCTAATGTCGCTTTATTAACCGCTTTTTTATTTTTAATGAGCTTTATCGCTTGTCAAAAAGATCAAAACTTAGAAAGCGCAGCGTCTTTTATGTCTAAAAAACCTTCCGTTTCTAAGGAGATACCCGCAACTGATATTATTTCTGTTGAAGACAGCAACCGCCCGTCAGCTTTGGAAGCTACGCCAAGAGCGGACTTAGCGGATATAGATGATGTACCAGTCGTAACATCTGGTGGAATTTCAAACTGTGGTGGTACAGAAGATGGCAAAATAAGATGTGCCTTGGCAATGCGTTTTTTAAACAGCATAAAACCAGGTCAAAGAGTAGGTATTGCTGATAATTTGAATACCAATACGCTTGGTACAAATGTAACATCTTGCTATACTTATGGCGGTCAAAACGTCTGTGGATATGTTGGAAAAGAAAATTTGCATCCCCTTTTCATCGCAGAACCAGGCAACTATCGTTTGCAATTGACACCTAAAAACCCTAATCGTGATTATGATGTTTTTGTTTATAGATTAACCGTTCTCAATAAAGTTATTACCAGAACCCTCATCGGTTATGGCGTTTTCCCACAAGGCAAAACAGAAACAGTCAATATAACAGCAACCGATGATGATATTTTCGATATTGTTGTGGATGAATATCCTAACACAAATGGTCAAGTAGGCAATGGAGATGGCAATTATATTTTATCTCTTTCACCAAATACCTTGATAAAAACAACTTCCACCTACGATAAAAATACCAATGAAGTAAGTTACCAATTTTCACTAAAATCCATGAAAGCAAACAATCAGTTATATGGCTGGTTATTTAGAAAAAAACAAGGAAATACTTGGTTGAATTTGGGTGTTTATAATGCCAATAACCATTTCAATTTCTCTTGTGACAACTGTGATTATTTGGTTGCACCTATTTACGAAAGCCTGCTTACAGGTGTTAAATCTGAAGGCACTGCTACGGTGATACGACCTTAAAATGTGAAATAAAAGATAAACCCGAGCAAATCCCCTTTAAGAATTGGGGGTTGCTCGGGCTTACGTTAGTATTGAGAAAAATATTATTAAAAACCCATCCCTCAGTATTTTGAGTTTTACGAAACCCCAAAACTCAAAATTGAGGTTAGCCTTTTTCACCCAATGAAAGTTATAGCTTTCACCCTCCTTTTCACCGTTTTTTTAAGTGTGAAAAAAACGGCAGCACAACCCGCTCAAACATGGGAAAGTCG
>JAYUQN010000906.1:0-7353 GCA_043756725.1 Saprospiraceae bacterium | reverse complement strand
TTAACAACCTATAATTTACCTGACACGCAATCGGGCAAGCTCAATATTGATGTATCGGCTTGGCAAACGGGCGCGTATAGCGTGAGTTTGGTAAGTGGGAGTATGCGGGAGGTGAAACGATTGGTAATAGCACATTGAGAGTTACTTATTCAATATGGGTAAATTTTATACCACTTTCTCTAAAAAGGTCTTGTAAAACAAGCGGGTGCCCGTCAAAAATTAAATTTACACCTCACAACAAGTCGCCAATTTCAAATAATCAGGTCTATCAGAAGCTTTTTTATGAACATAGCTATCGCGCAATTCGCCTTCAAAAATCATAAAAGCTCCGGGCATTTGAAAACTATCGCCCAGATGCCTACCTGTATCTGTTCCATATTTGGGCATGGTTGTGAAACCCCTGATAAATGATTGCAAGCCAAAAAGTTGTGTTAAACTGCCTTTTACCAAGCCGAAAGAGGCATAAAAGCGGCACAAAGGGTCATTGATATGTTGTACACCTGCGAGATTAAATTTTGTGAAATACGCCTCTGCCACGTCATTTTCAGCCATGTGAACAAAGATGAGTTCGATATTTTGTTGGTTAAAATTAGGGCGTAATTTTGAAATTTCATCCATCGCTTCACGGCAAAACTGGCAACCAAAATGGCGTAGAAAGACCAACAAGATGGGCTTTTTCATCGAAATTTGGGTGAGTGTTTCACCTGTGTTGGTAGTCATCAAGGAAAGTAGTTGTTTATCTACAAGTAACATATTGGGTGATTCTTTTTAATGATGAATGGTGAATGATAAATGATAAATGATGAATTTTACAAAATATTGATAGTCAACATTTTGTAAAATTCATCATTTATCATTTATCATTCATCATTAATTATTGCTTACGGGCTATTTTACGCAATTTTAAAGGGTCATTTTGCTTCAAAACTTCTAAGGAACGGGCTATCATTGGGTCGTTTTCATTTAAAATGCCGTAATAACCTTCTTCTCCAAACATTAACCGCGCTATTCGGGCTTTCAACATTTTGCGGACGGGGTCTTTAATCAAAAGGATAGAACCCGCTTGTCGAGCCACATTTTGTCTTTCAGTGTATTTTACAAAATCGTTAAAAGCATAGTCACTCACTTTAAAATTGCGCTGATACTCTTGCCAATCGCTAAATTTCAATTCTTTCCGATAAATTGAATAGTAACGGTAAGCATATTCTTGAATCCAGGGTTTCACTTGATTGAAATAATCGTTTTTCACAATAGGGTCTAAGGGGATAAAATAATCGGGTTTCACGCCGCCGCCACCATAAACAAGCCGCCCAGCTGCGGTATAATAGCGTGAGGAATCGGTCTGAGGGTCTGATTCTTCTTGCATCAAAGCACTTTGCTCCAGTCGTTTATCTTCATCGGCAGCATATTCTTTTTTAGTTTTACCCTTGTAAGGTTTTTGAATACTCCTACCTGTAGGCGTGAAATAACGGGCAACGGTCAAGCGCAACTCTGAACCATCTTTGAGTATATAGGGTTCTTGCACCAAACCTTTTCCAAAAGAACGTCTGCCAATTACCACTCCCCTATCCCAATCTTGCACAGCTCCTGCCACAATTTCACTTGCTGAAGCCGAGCCTTCATCAATTAAAATAACAACATTGCCCACTTCGTAGCGCGAGCGTCCGTTGCTTTTATATTCGTTGCGGTGCACGGTGCGCCCTTTGGTATACACCAAAAGTTTGTCTTTGTCTTTGAAAAGTTGGGATAAAATATCAACCGCTTTATCCAAATAGCCACCGGGGTTTTGGCGCAAGTCAATCACCAAATCTCTCACATTTTTCTTTTCAAACAGTTTTTCCAAACCTTGTAAAAACTCCCGCGTTGTGTTAGAGCTAAAACGGCTAATTTTAATATAGCCCGTTTGATTGTCTAAAATTGTGGCTACCTCAACGGAATGAACAGGGACACGGTCGCGGGTGAGGGTTAAGGTTTTCAAACGGGTTTCATCTTCTCGTTGTAGGGTTATTTTTACAGTTGTCCCTTTTTTTCCTCGCAATTTGTCATGAAGCCAACGTTTATTTCTACCAACTGCACTGGAGTCGTTTATATTTATAATTTTATCACCCGTCAACAACCCAGCGTTGGCAGCAGGGCTATTACTGAGGGGGGTCACTATACGCAAAGTATCATCCAGTAAAATACTTTCAATACCAATGCCTTCAAATTCGCCTTCGAGGTCTTCACTTACTTCTTTTAGGTCTTGAGCAGGAATATAAACAGAATGTGGGTCGAGTTCTTCAAGCAAATTATTAACGGATTTGTCAATCATCACTTTATCATTCACCCCGTCCACATATTTAGCATTTACGTAGCGCAATATTTCTTCAATTCTACCTTGCCCAAGCATATCATTGGCGTCTGGTTTGACAGCTTTTTCTTTGGGTGAAACAGTGACTAAAGGCTCGTTTTTCAGTTTTAAACCTACCCCAATACCAATAACCACCGCAACCGACAGCAAGAGCGGGGTGAGTATGTCTTTTTTTGTGAGGCGTGTATCCGTGCGTATATGTAGTAAAGGCTCTGGCATTATTGTGAATAGAAATTTTAGAATGGTAAAACTTTGCAAAATTAACCAAAACTTGGCTAATACCTATAAGTAACAAATAAAAATTATTCTTTAACAAAATTGCAATAATGAAATCTATATTTTACATTTGTAGCAACAATAACGGTTTTTTCATGAAAATATTGAAGTAATTATAATGAGCAAATTTAACGAATTAGACATCGTGGACAGACAAATCCTCTCTATCCTCATGAAAGATGCTAATACACCGTACACTGACATTGCTAAAAACATTCATGTGTCGGGCGGTACTGTCCACGTCAGAATGCGAAAATTGGAAGAAATGGGCATCGTCACGGGCGCAGTTCTTTCTATTGATTATACCAAATTAGGCTACGATATTAGTGCCTTTTTGGGCATTTATCTCGATAAAAGCTCTCTTTACGATGAAGTGGCAGAGGAATTGAAAAAAATTCCAGAAGTCGTTGAAGCCCATTATACCACAGGGCTTTACAGCATTTTTGCCAAAGTGCTCTGTCGAGATACCTCTCATCTCAAAGCTATTTTACACGATAAAATTCAGAAAATAAGTGGAATACAACGCACAGAAACGTTTATTACCTTGCAAGAAAGCATTAATCGCCCTATCAATATTGGCATTTGACATTATTTCATCATGATTCAAAAATTATTTCAAAAAAACAGCAGTTGGTATCAAATCATGGGGGCTGCCGTTGGGTCGTTTCTGGGTTTGTTTTTGCTGTTGTTTGCGCTTCAAATATACTTTGATTTTCAAAAAATACTGAGGGGGTCAAATGAAAGCGATAATTACATCACCATTAATAAGCCTGTGAGCCTCATTAATACCTTTTTGGGCAAATCGGTTTTCACAACAGAAAACATACAAGAGCTTGACAATCAACCTTTTACTGTCCACGGGGACTCCTTTGGAGAGGGGGTCGGGATATTTACTGCCAACCGTTTCAAAGCAAGTGCATCGAGTAAAATGGTCAATTTTTATACCGAGTTATTTTTTGAATCCCTCCCTTTGTCCTTTTTGGATGTTCAGGATTCCCATTTTAGGTGGGATGAGGGTCAAAATGAAATTCCTATCATTATGTCAAAAGACTATTTGGCTTTATACAATTTTGGTTTTGCCCTCAGTCAAGGTTTGCCGCAATTTACGCCCGCCACCATTCGACAAGTTTCAATAGATATTACTGTGAGAGGCAATGGTCGAGAACAGGTTTTTACGGGCAGAATCATTGGTTTTAGCGAGCGCATCAATTCTATATTGGTTCCAGATAGTTTTATGAAATGGTCAAATGCTCAATTTGGCGACCAACCCGATGCGGGTGCTTCTCGTTTGATATTGAAAGTAAAAAACCCTTACGATACACAATTAACGCAGTTTTTAAAAGAAAAAGGCTACGAATTGAGTACAGGCAGACTTGTTGGTGGGCGTTTGAATACCATTTTAAATACCATTTTAACAGTTATTGCTATCATAGGTGCTTTATTGATGGTACTGTCTGTTATCGTGTTTTTGCTTAACTATCAATTGATTATCTCAAAATCTGCTGCGGATATTAAATTGCTATTGCAAATTGGTTATCATCCGTTTCATATCACAAAAATACTGAGGGGGTCTCTTTTACGGCTTTTGGGCGGTGTTTTCATAGTGGTCATTTTGGCATTGGCAGGGGTGCGTTATGGGTTAATATCTTGGTTATCAAAACAGGGTTTTGAGTTGGAAATGCCATACCATATAGTCGTCATAATTGCTGCTTTGTTGTTGATGGGTTTCATTGCGGTTATCAATTTTTTTAATATTAAGAAAAGCGTTTTAGAACAGTTTTAAAATATAAAAGCCAAGTGATTTGAGGTCACTTGGCTTTTAGTATCTATCAAATCTAAGTAAGCCTAATAATCATCATCCTCCTCCTCCTCTTCATCGCCTTTACGACGGCGCCGAACGGAGATGAAATCATCATCATCATCATCATCATCGGCAACGCTTGGCTCATCTTCCTCTTTCAAGCCTTCAATATCAAGCCCGTCGAGGTCGAGGTCGTCACGGATTGGCTTATCATCTTCAATATCATCATCATCTCGCATGATGGTGCGCGTGTCCAAAACGGTCACACGGACGAGATAATTAATGTCATCGGTTTCATAAGGCAATGCCATTACCTTTTCTCCTTTTGGAGTGGTATAAGCAATGAGCTTATGAGAAAACCCATTCGGATATTCCGCTTTTATGAGCGTCTGAATTTCCTTAGGTAATTTGTCAAAATCTTTGACAACACGGAGTTTGGATACTTTTTTAGCCATAGAATTTAACTACAATTTTTACCGTTCTGAGGTCAGAGGGTTTATTTAGGCTCAAATTTAAAACACCTCTGAAAATTTCAAATATTTGTGGACGTTTTTTTTTATTTTTTTTTTATAAAAACTTAGTTTTCACGTTTTTACATATCTTTTTATGTAGAAATTAAGGAATTAAGATATTTAAAATTTTTTCTATCAATCGCTCTACTATTTTTTCTGGTGCTTTGCTGAACGTCAAATCTGCGCGATTGGCTAATATGGCTGAAAACGATATTGCCCGATGTTCCAAAAGCCGTGCCATGCCATAAATGCCCGCTGTTTCCATTTCAATATTTGTCAGTTGTATGTTTTTATATTTGAAATTTTGGAGCAGTTTTAGCAGTTTTGGTTCTGTTGCTCCCCCCCTCAGTATGCGCCCTTGTGGTGCATAAAACCCGGGTGCGGTGACAGTGAAACCTTGCGCAAAATCTGGATTTTCTCCAAAGGAGTCCTCGGTGACAAAACGGTTTAAAAGTGTTTTATCGGCTTTAAAAACGTAAGGCATGAGAATTAAATCCTCACTTTTTTTCTCTAAATAATCTGCCAAAGCATCTGCCAAAACCAATTCATCGCCTTGTTGTGTGGCATCATAAAAGTGCATCAAATTATCAAAACCCACAGCCACAGTAGAGACGATAAAACTATCAATAGGTAACGTTTGTTGAATACTGCCTGAAGTGCCGATGCGAATAATATCAAGCGTGGTATGTTGTGGCTTCGTGGTGCGTGTTTCAAAATCAATATTGACAAGGGCGTCCAATTCGGTCAGCGCAATATCTATATTATCTGTCCCAATTCCTGTTGAAATAACCGTCACAGGCATCCCCCTCAGTATGCCTGTATGTGAAACAAATTCACGATGTTGCACTTTATGTTCTATTTTATCAAAATGCTTGCTAATTTCGCCCACCCGTTCGGGGTCACCCACCGTTATAATGGTTTGAGCCAATTGTTCTGGGTGCAAATGTAAGTGGTAAATGCTACCATCGGGATTTATAATCAATTCAGATTCAGGAAATGGCATTAAACAATTAGGAATTACGAATTAAGAATTAGGAATTAAAAGGCAATGATACGACGATTTCATGCCATTCTTTGTTTTTCAACCAAATATCAATTATGAAAAAAGTATTTTATCTTTCATCATGCAGCACGTGTCAAAAAATCTTGAAAGAAACCAACGCTGGAGCTGTTTGCACATTGCAAGATATTAAAACAGAATCCATTACTGAAAAAGATTTGGACTGGTTGGCAGAACAAGCCGGTAGTTACGAGGCTTTGTTCAGCAGAAGGTCCTTAAAATACCGTGCTTTAGGTTTACACGAAAAAACATTGTCTGAAAACGACTATCGGACTTTAATATTGCAGGAATATACTTTTTTAAAACGCCCTGTCATTGTGGTTGAGGATGACGTTTTTATTGGCAATTTGGCTAAGACGGTGGCGGCGGCGAAGGCATTTTTAACTTGAATTAGGATGCTAATTCAAGTTAAAAAACTACTGGCAAAGCAAAGTAATAGCGGGTATTTTTAACCGATTGCTTTCATGCCCTGCTCTATCTTTGACATAAACTTCATAAATAAGGGTATCGCGTGGATGTGAAGGCGTGGGTTCGCAAGGACGCAAGGTTTTGCAGCAAGTGCCAAACAGTTTTATGCGTATTTCACCTGAAATGCCATTACCAGCCCCTTGCTCTGGCACATAAGGCAAGCCTTGTGCATCGTTGATACGGGAATTGTCTCGGGTATCAATAATATAGAGGGTGCTATCCGCTTTTTGAAAACCGATATCGCCATCGCCATCTGTGAAATTGAGGGTCAAATAGAGGGAATCCCGCGAATTGATACTACCTCTATCACCTTGCAATATCGTGCTTTTAGAGAGCGCACCTTTAGAAGGCAATTCTAAACGCGGCTCAATAGGGTATTCGGGCGGGCGAACACAGGCTGCGAAGGCAACGCAAACGAGTGAGAAAATTATAGTATTGAGTTTCATCTTTTTTATTTTTTTTAATTATTCTATTGTTGAAAAATTCGGAAAATCATATCAGAACGGCTTTGAAAGCGCAAATAGTGAACCTTAGCAAAGGCGCATTATCTGCTTCGGCTTTTAACGATTTAGCCTTAGCCGTTTTTCACTATCAGTACAAATATAACGCTTTTTATCGGCAATATTGTTCTTTAATTCGTCGGGATGTTTCAAAAATTTTGCACGTTTCAGATATTCCTTTCCTACCTATTCAATTTTTTAAAAATCAAGTCCTTAAAACGGGCGATTGGCAGGAAGAAACCGTTTTTACAAGCTCTGGCACAACGGGCATCACCACGAGTAGCCAATATGTAAGGGATATAGAATTTTATAAAACCATAGCCCGAAACGGCTTTACTTCTTTTTATGGCAGTGTTGAAAACTATTGTGTTTTGGGACTTTTACCC
>JAYUQN010000905.1:0-7357 GCA_043756725.1 Saprospiraceae bacterium | reverse complement strand
AACGTCTTAAGTTTAGCAAGTTTTCGCCATAATCAAGACGTTGCAGTGCAACGTCTCTACGTAAACCTCGGGTATAAATCCTTAGCTTAATGGCATTGGACTAAAGTCGCCGCTACAATTGCGTTTTTTTCACCGTCTCAATAATCCGCAATTGCGCCACAATATCCTCATTATTAATAACGGGTTCGGCACCCTTTTCAATAACATCATAAATGTTTTGAAATAAAAGATGCCAACTACCACGCTCTGTTGTCACTTGTCCGCGTATATGCAAACCCTTGATTTCTGTGTTTAAAATGCCATTATAGGGGGGGGGCTCAAAACCAAACTCAGGCATATCGGGCATAATGCCTGCTTTCAGATGGTCTTCTTGAACATCAATGCCGTATTTCACAAACGAGCCGTGTGTGCCTTGAATGACATAACGAGGCGTATCTTCCCGCACCATCAAACTGGATTTTAAAGTGACTTTCAACTTGCCATAATCCAAGCGGACATCAAACGCATCGTCAATATCTGAACCGAGTCTTTGGGTGAAAGTTTCACCCCAAATACTGAGGGGGTGCCCAAAAAGGGAAATGGATTGGTCAATAATATGTGCGCCCAAATCGTAGAGAATGCCATTGGCAGGGCTAACAATTTCTTTCCACTTTTTAGGATTCAAAACAGGTTTAAAACGGTTGTAATGTGCTTCAAAACTCAATATTTCACCCAAAAAACCGTTTTCAATAACCTTTTTCACCGTTAAAAAATCGCTGTCAAAACGGCGATTTTGGAAGACAAAAACGTGTTTGCCTAAGGTTTTAGCGAGTTCTAAAACTTGTTTTGCTTCTGAAACGGTGGAGACAAAAGGTTTTTCAACCAATATATGTTTACCTGCTATAAGGCACTTTTTGGCATACTCAAAATGCGTCAAACTGGGTGTGCATAAGCTGACCAAATCAATGTCTTTATCGGCTAAAATAGCCTCCAAACTTGTTGCTTTTTCAACGGTTGGAAAAATCGCTGTTGGATTCTGATTGTTAGTAACAATGGTTTTTAATCTGAAATTGGGGTTGGTTAAGAAAAAGGGCGCTTGTAAATAGCGTCCTGATAGACCGAATCCGACTAAGGCTGTTGTTATTATACCCATATCATAAATTTATTTTTTTTGCAACAAAGATAAACGAAAAAAGTGTAAATAGCCTTTGAACTGCCTCAATATACAGTTGGTGCAACTCAATTCTGCACATACATTTTTTGATACTGCTTAGGGCTTTTCCCCTTCATGGCTTTAAATTGACTGTTGAAATTAGAGACCGTATTATACCCACTTTCATAGCACACTTGGGCGATAGAAATTTTATCATCTATCAGCAATTTACAAGCGTGTCCAATGCGAATTTCACACACAAAATCTGAAAAAGTTTTATTTGTTCGGCTTTTGAAATAGCGACAAAAAGCGGATTCTGTCATGTTCGTTAAAGCGGCGACTTCAGATAAACTGATTTTTTCTTTGTAATGTTTTAACACATATTCATGCACCAAACGCATCCGCTCTGTTTCTGAAATTTTATGATTATTTTCATAGTTGAGGCTTGTAATAAATTGATAATCATTGGATTGTGCTAATTTTTGTAAAATGGCGAGGACTTTTAAAATTCCTTCAAAACCACTCAACGTCTCCAATTCCTTTATGTCTTTGACTATCATTTCTTTCAACTCATTTTTAATATCTAAACCTCTTTCACTCGAAGTAAGCAATTGTTTTAAAGCGTACATTTCAGGCTTTTCAAAAAAATCCTTTCCCAGAAAATCTTCGGTAAAATAGACGACAATGCCTTGTGTTCGCAGGGTCGAATCCCGCTCAAAATAGGCTCGGTCACTGCGCCATAAATGGGGCATATTGGGTGCTAAAAAAACCGTATCACCCGCTTCAAAATGCCGAATATCGTCTCCGATGAAACGCGTACCCGCGCCTTCAAGGACTGTGAAAAGTTGAAAATGCGGGTGAAAATGCCAATTGGGGTCGAAATGCGGCTCTTTCAACGTCCGCACGATATAGGATTGATTAAGGCTTTCCAGCGACTTTTTGAGCAGTGGTTTCATCTTAAATATGGATTAAATATAGTTTCGGATTTATCCGAAGTTACAATTTAACTGAATATTGATTAAAATTTCAATTTATTAAAAAATAAATATCAAAATACAGTCAAAAGTAGTAAAAAAATGCCTATTTTAGATTGTGATTAACAATTAAATTTGTTCAAAAATTAGTGGT
Organism: Saprospiraceae bacterium; assembly: GCA_043756725.1. Lineage (GTDB taxonomy): Bacteria > Bacteroidota > Bacteroidia > Chitinophagales > Saprospiraceae > JAAFJT01. The sequence goes on along the minus strand of JAYUQN010000905.1, from coordinate 5,097 downwards.
AACTTTAGTCGCACGAATCGTGCATCAGCGACTAAAGTCCAATGCCATTAAGCTAAGCATCCCCCCGACCCCCAAAGGGGGAGTACATCCGAAGTAGTTTAGAGTTTTGTACTCTTTCATTGAAAAAAGTACCTAATTCTGACTTACTTCGGATGTACTCCCCCTTTGGGGGTCGGGGGGATGCTTAGCTTAATGGCATTGGACTAAAGTCGCCGCTACAATAAAAATCAACTTATGAAAATTGGAATGAACCTTTTACTATGGGGAACAGAGATAAACGAATCACTTTTTCCCGTTTTGGATGAAATTAAATCACTGGGCTTCGATGGGGTAGAAGTGCCTATTTTTAACCTAAATCCCGATGATTGGCACGTTTGGCGGCAAAAATTAGACGATTTAGGCTTGGAACGCCTTGCCGTTGCTATCAATGGATCCGATGCCAACCCCCTCAGTAATGACCCCATTATGCGTACCCATGCCTTAGAAAACAATAAAAAAGCGATAGATTGTGCGGCAATTATTGGCGCTACTTTATTGATGGGTCCCATTCACTCAGCCTTAGGCGTTTTTACAGGTAAACCTGCAACTAAAAAAGAGTGGCAATTTGGTGTAGCCCACATTCGGGTTTTAGCGGAATATGCTGCCACTAAAAACATTACGTTAGGCATTGAATATTTGAATCGTTTTGAAACCTATCTTTTCACTTGCACAGACGATATGCTGCGCTTTGTAAAAGACGTAAATCATCCGAATTGTAAAATTATGTTTGATACTTTTCACGCCAATATTGAGGAGAAAGACATCGCCAAAGCGATTAAAAAATGTGGTGACAAACTCGTCCACGTTCAACTTTCTGAAAACGATAGAAGCACCCTCGGCAAAGGACATATTGATTTTAAAAAAATTATAAAAGCTTTAAAATCAATGGATTATAAAGGCATGATAAGCATTGAGGCGTTCAGTATGAAATTATCGGCAGCCAATATTTGGCGACCCATGTTTAAATCTGAAACGCAATTGATGCAAGACAGTATAAAATATCTGAAACAAATCATGTAGCTTCTGCTTCAGCCGAACCCGTAGCTTCGCCTTTAGGCGAACTCGTTTTAACGGCTTCAGCCGTTAAAAAACGCTCAAATACTGAGGGGGGTACTATGACGGGTGAACCCGTCAAAACGAGTTCGGCTAAAGCCGAAGCTACGTGTATAAAACTATTTCTTATGAAAAAAATAAATATCGCCATTGTTGGCTTAGGTTTCGGGTCAGAATTTATCCCCATTTACCAACGCCACCCGCATACAAATATGTATGCCATCTGCCAACGCAACGAAGCCAATTTGAATAAATTAGGCGATGCGTTCAACATTGAAAAACGCTACACCAACTATGACGAATTGCTCAAAGACCCCAATATTGATGCGGTGCACATCAATTCGCCCATTCCCAATCATGCCGAACAGACCATAAAAGCCTTAAAAGCGGGTAAACACGTGGCGTGTACCGTTCCAATGGCAACGTCTGTAAAAGACTGTATGAAAATCGTGAAACTAAGCAAAGAGACGGGAAAAAAATATATGATGATGGAAACCGTGGTCTATAGCCGTGAGTTTTTATTTGTCAAAGAACTCTATGAAACAGGACAATTGGGCAAAGTGCAATTCCTAAAAGCCTCGCATCAACAAGACATGGAAGGCTGGCCCGACTACTGGCCCGGCTTGCCTCCCATGCACTATGCCACGCATTGTGTGGGACCCGTTGCAGGTTTGCTGAAATTGGAAGCGGAATATGTGTCGTGCTTTGGCTCGGGAACAATTAGTGAAGAATTATCTAAAATCCACAATTCGCCCTTTTCAGTGGAATCGGCACATATTAAGTTTAAAAACAGTGATTTGAGTGCGTATGTTTATCGCTCGCTTTTTGATTTAGCCCGTCAATATCGAGAGAGTTTTGAGGTGTATGGCACTAAAAAATCGTTTGAGTGGCCCCTTATTGAAGGCGAAGAGGCTGTTATTCATACCGCTAAAAAAGAAGAACACGAGATACCAGAACGGGTAACAGTACCCGATTATGCCCATTTATTGCCTGAAGGCATTCAACAATTTACGACCAAAGGGGTGTATGATGTGGCTGAAAATACGCATTTGAGTTTCACACAAGGTGCAGGTCATGGTGGCTCGCACCCGCATTTGGCACATGAATTTATCATGGCGTTGATAGAAGATCGTGACCCCTTCCCCAATGCTTGGGAATCTGCCAATTGGACTTCGGTGGGTATTTTGGCGCATGAATCAGCGATGCAAGGGGGGAAGATTTTGCACTTGCCTGATTTTAAAAAGGCTTCATTGTAGTTTTGACTAACCACGTCCTTTAGGGCGTGGTGTGGAGCGTTAAGATTTTTTAGGCTTTAGCCGCTCACTTTATTTAGATTTTTAACCATTTTTATTCATTTTTAAAACCAAAACAATGGCATACGTGAGAATTTGGGTTCATGCAGTTTGGGGTACAAAAGACCGTGAACCTATATTAGAAAAAGAAGATCGCTACACCCTTTTTGACCATATTAGAGAAAATGCTGAAAACAAAGGTATTTACCTTGATTTCATTAATGGTTATACAGACCATGTGCATACACTTATCTCATTAGATGCAGAACAAAGTATTGCTAAAGTCATGCAATTGATAAAAGGTGAAGCATCGTATTGGGCTAATAAAAATAACCTCTTTAAACACAAATTGAATTGGGCAGATGAATATTTTGCGGCTTCGATTAGTGAATCAATGGTAGATATAGTAAGAACTTATATTAAAAATCAAGAAGAACACCATAAAAAGAAAACATTTGCAGATGAATGTGAGGAATTTATGATAAACTATGGCTTTGCAAAAATGAGCGGCTAAAGCCTTAAGTAAGCTAAGCTTTTTACCCACGCCCTAAAGGACGTGGTTAGTCAAAATAACTAACAACGAAAGCAGAACGCATTAAGACAGAAAACAGTATTGACTAACCCCGCCATTTATGGCGGGGGCAAAAGCAAAACTCTTTCAAGGCTTTAGCCGCTCATCTTATCTCTGTCTTTGTTTAACGGCTAAAGCCTAAAAGTTAATCTTCTCGTCCACGCCCTTTAGGGCGTGGTTAGTCAAAATAAAATATAATTATCTCAATATCAATTGATTATCAATGAAAAAACTACTTTTTTTAATCCTATTATGTATTGTTTTCACAGCGAATGCCCAATCCGAAGGGATCCCTTTGGGAAAAGCAAGACGCTTAGAAATCCTCTTTTTAGGCGACAATGGTCATCACCGCCCCATAGAGCGTGTCCCATCTATCATGTCTGCTTTGGGCGATAAAGGCGTCAATTTCACCTATACCGATAAATTGGAAGACATTAACACAGCCAATCTCAACAAGTATGATGCCTTGATGATTTACGCCAATTGGGACAGCATACCCCCCTCAGTAGAAGCCGACCTTTTGGTGTATGTGGCATCGGGTAAAGGCATTTTACCGATACACTGCGCCTCCTATTGCTTCCGCAATTCGAGCGAATATGTGAAAATGGTGGGCGGTCAATTTTGGCGACATACCATGGATAGCATTGAAACGCAAACCGTGCAGCCAGAGCATGCCATTATGAAAGGTCTAAAATCCTTTAGGGCGTATGATGAAACCTACTTGCACAGCAAATTACAAGAAGATAATAATATTTTAGCCGTCCGTGAAATAAAAGCGGACCAGTTTAAAGACAAGCCCAATACCAAAACAGAGCCTTACACATGGACACGCAGCTACGGTCAAGGACGTGTTTTTTACACCGCTTATGGTCACGATGAAAACACTTGGCAAAATGAGGATTTTCATGCCCTTATACTGAGGGGTATCCTCTGGGCAGTCAATGATGAAGCAAAACAAGCACACGCTGCCTTGAAGCCCGAGCCTTTTGTGTATAAAGAAGCGAAATTGCCCAATTACGAAAAGCGTTCGGGTATTCAGTATCGTCAAAATCCATTGTCGCCCGAAGAAAGTATGAAGCATATTCAAGTGCCGGTGGATTTCAATTTAGAACTTTTTGCGGCTGAACCCAATGTGATGCACCCCATTGCCCTGTCATGGGATGAGCGGGGCAGAATGTTTGTTTTGATTACAAAAGACTATCCGAATGAGCGCAAAGCCACAGGCGGCAGCGACTATATTTTAATATGTGAAGACACCAATAAAGATGGGAAAGCCGATAAATTCACCCGTTTTGCAGAAGGTTTGAGTATTCCAACGGGTATGGTTTTCAGCAACGGCGGTTTGGTGGTGTGTCAAGCACCCGATATGTTGTTTTTAAAAGATACCGATGGAGACGATAAAGCCGATGTGCGACAAGTGCTTTTTACAGGTTTTGGCACATTTGATACCCATGCGGGACCTTCCAATTTACATTATGGTTTTGATAATTGGTTGTGGGGTTGTATCGGATATTCAGGTTTTAAAGGAGTCGTAGGCGGCAATCCCGATACGCTTAGATTTGCACAAGGTTTTTTCCGTTTCAAACCCGATGGTAGTCAATTGGAATTTATGACCAGCACCTCTAATAACACATGGGGTTTGGGTTTCAATGAAACGGGCGATGTCTTCGGCTCAACCGCTAACAATGCACATGGTTGGTATATGGCAATCCCCAATCACTATTACCCTTCGGCAAATGGCGTGGACAATGGCAGTCGCAACACCGATACCCACAAAGACATGAAAACCATCACGCCCAAAGTGCGACAAGTGGATGTATTTGGCGGTTTTACAGCCGCTGCAGGGCATAATGTCTATACAGCAAGGGCTTTTCCTAAAAAATATTGGAACAATATCGCCTTTGTTGCTGAACCGACAGGACACGTTTTACATCAAAATATACTAACTAAAAACGGTACAAATTACAGCGATACGGAAGGTTTCAACCTTATGGCAGGGGCTGATGAATGGTTTTCACCCGTCTTTGCAGAAGTGGGTCCCGATGGGGCAGTGTGGGTAGCCGATTGGTACAGTTTCATCATTCAGCACAATCCAAGACCCGAAAGTTTCAAAATGGGAACAGGAAATGCGTATGAAACAGA